>JBDKVD010000258.1:0-8057 GCA_039679325.1 Smithella sp. | reverse complement strand
TGCATATCTGCCGGAATCAGGTGGTGTTCCGGCAACAGGAGAGTAATAAATATGGCCGGCAATACAACAGGCAGTATATTTCGAGTGACAACCTGGGGAGAGTCGCACGGGTTGGCTTTGGGTGCGACTATTGACGGATGCCCCGCCGGTCTGGCAATTAAAGAAGGCGATATTCAGCAGGCGCTGGACCGGAGAAAACCGGGGAAAAATGTTGCTTCGACAACAAGGGGGGAGGGCGATCGCGTTGAAATTCTGTCGGGAGTTTTTGAAGGCAAAACAACCGGCACCCCTATTTCTCTTCTCATCAGGAATTCCGATGCGCGATCTTCTTCCTATGATGAATTAAAAGATATTTTTCGACCCGGCCACGGCGATTTTACTTACCTGCAAAAATATGGTATCCGAGACTGGCGCGGCGGCGGGCGCTCATCCGGCCGGGAAACCGCGGCCCGGGTTGCCGCCGGCGCTATAGCCGAAAAGCTGATTAACATGGCGGGCATGGAAGTGCTGGCTTACACAAGGGCTATCGGTGGAATCGAAGTAAATTATGATAAAATGCCCAAAGGCAGGACCTTACGCCGTAACGTACGCAGTAATCTTCTCTTCTGTCCTGACGAAGAAGCCGCGCAAGCCATGGAAAAAAAACTGGCGGATGTTCGCACTGAAGGTGATACTTTAGGCGGTGTTGTGGAAGTAGTTGTGCGTGGTTGTCCTGCCGGACTTGGGGAACCTGTCTTTGAGAAGATGGATGCCGTTCTGGCTGCCGCTCTGATGAGTATAGGTTCGGTTAAGGCGGTGGAGATCGGCGACGGTTTTGCCGTGGCAGGCCTGCGCGGTTCCGAAGTTAATGATCAAATGGGCAAAAAAGGATTCATAAGTAACCATGCAGGCGGTATTCTTGCCGGTATAACCAATGGCGAGGAAATAATACTGCGGGTATACTGCAAGCCGATACCATCCATTGCGAAAGAACAGCAAACTCTGGATGAGCACGGAAGGGTAAAAAAAATTAGTATTCAGGGCAGGCATGATATATGTGTACTGCCGCGGATTGTTCCGGTTTGCGAAGCAATGGTCGGCATTGTGCTGGCCGATTTTTGGCTAAGACAGAAAGCGGCAAGAATATGAAAGAAGCTGTTATCGGCATTATAGGCGGCACAGGCGGCATGGGGCGCTGGTTTGCCGATTTGTTGCAAAAAGAAGGCTGCACCGTCCATATCTGGGGAAGAAAATCACCCATGAGCATTAATGACCTGGTTGATCTTTGCAATGTTATTGTCATATCGGTGCCTATTTCCGCTACTGCCGAGATGATTAAAAAAGTCGGTCCACTGCTCGGCCCCGATAAACTTTTGATGGATTTAACATCGCTCAAAAAAGAGCCGGTGGAATTAATGCTGGCTCATTCGCAGGCCGATGTCGTCGGTTGCCACCCGCTTTTTGGACCGCTGCTGGAAGATGTCAAAGGCCAAAATGTTGTGCTCTGCCCGGCCCGGGGCAAAAAATGGTTTGTCTGGCTAAAAGCGATTCTGAATAAAAATGGTTTAATCGTAACGGAAAAAACGCCGGAAGAACATGATGAAATGATGGCGATTGTTCAAGTGCTCAATCACCTCAATACAATTTCTCTGGGGTTGGTGCTGGCGGAAGCCGGAATTGATTTTGTGGAAGTAAGTAAATTTTCCACGCCTATTTTTCACAAGAAGGTAGAGATAATTAAAAAAGTGTTTACCGAAAATCCGGGGCTTTATACCGATATCATTACGCACAATCCTTCAACGGAGAAGATGATCGACCTTTACGCAAAAATTCTGGCGGACATTCGCTCCACCATAAAATGGGGGGACGGATCACGATTGAAGGAAACTATAGAGAACGCGGCAAAGAAACTCTTCTAATGCTACCTCGCTCTTACATCCTAATCAGGTAATGGTTTAGCTTTTGCAATTTTCGCCAGTTTTACCTGTTTACGACCGGCACGTTTTGCCCTGTAGAGTGCATGATCCGCCGCCTTGATCACAGTTTCTCTCGTTTGTCCGTGATCGGGGTAGACGGCTACTCCCTGAGAAAGAGTAATATTATTCAATATTTTTCCATTGTGATTGATTTGTAATTTCTGGATTTCCTGCTGTAACATTTCCGCCCGTTTTTTTGTGACTTCCAGGGATGCTCCCGGCATTATCAACGTAAACTCCTCCCCGCCGTAACGACAGGCGATGTCTTCTTTTCTGATACTGTTTTGCAGATACTTTCCCATTTCCTGCAAAACCAGGTCTCCGGCTTCATGACCAAAAGTATTATTGAATCGTTTGAAATGATCCAGGTCCAGCATAATAATGCCCAGAGGATTTCCATACCGGTTGGCCCGGCTTATTTCGCGGTTCATAGTTTCTTCCATATAGCGGCGGTTGAAAAGACCGGTCAGGGCATCACGTGTGGCCTCTTGCTTCAGGGTTTCTCTTAATTGGATGTTGACTAAAGCCAGGGCAATGAAATCAGCCATCGCAACAGCAAGTTGCATGGTGTCGAGATCAATTCCTTCGGATGATTCTTCAAATAAAGATTTAATGCGGTCAAATTTGGAAGAATGTCTCTGGTGTAAATGCAGTATGCCGAAGGTTTTTCCTTGATCTTTCAGCGGAATACATAAAGAGCTTTTTTCTTCGATATGGGACAGGTGTAGACAACAAGATTCCGGTGAAGAGGCTATGGATACATGTATTTTCTCTTCAAGAAAAGACAGACAGTCCTCGGGAGGAAATGCTTTTTCCCGCGACAGTGCTTTACCCCAGGCTATGGCGGCTTTAAAAATATTATCTCGGCCGTCAAGCACATAAATGGCTCCGGTTGTGGCCCGGAATAGTTTCTGAGAGAAATGCTTAATAATCGGGTATGCCTCTTCAACCAGCATACATGTCTGAAGCTGTTTCAGCATTTGGTTAAAAAGAGACATTCTCTGATGACGCAACCCATATTCATAAACCAGAGCATGAAGTTTAAAATTGGCGTCTTCCAGGGCGTTTTCCAGATTTTTACGCTCGTTGATTTCCAACTGTAATTCTTCATTACTCTTTTTCAATTCCGCAGTGCGTTGGACAACAAGGTCTTCGAGATGTGTTTTATGCGTCAGCAGTTCTTTTTCAACTTTTTTACGTTCAATGATTTCTTTTTGCAGGTGAATGTTTTGTTCCTCTGATTGCTTTTGCAGACGGCACAATGAGATGTGTGTTTCAATGCGGGCCATGACTTCAGCCAACTGGAAGGGCTTGGTGATGTAATCAATGCCGCCCGCATTAAATCCCTTAACTTTATCAGTTGCATCATCGCGGCCGCTGATAAATATAACGGGAATCTTACTGGTTTTTTCGTCGGATTTAAGACGACTGCAAATCTCGTAGCCGTTCATGGAAGGCATTTCAATATCCAGCAGGATCAGATCGGGCATCTCAAATACAAGGGATTGTAATGCTGCTTTTCCGCTGGAGAAAGGATTTATACGATACCCGTGATAAGCAAGAATATCCGTCAGTACCTGCAAGATATCCGGGGAATCATCAATAATCATGATTTGCGGTGAATAATTCTTTTCCGAGTCTTCTTTCCCCATAGTTGCCGACTTTTTTTGTTTTTTTAACGACATATTCTATTGAATACGGATCCTTAAGTTAATGTAAAAATTTATTCCTATTTGGCGATAAAAATATCTTTTTCGCGATCCTGAAAATAAATATTGCTGTATTGCTCACTGTCAAAACGCTCAAACAATACTTCTCCATTTTTACGGCATTCGGGACAGCAGCGATGAGGGAGAATAACGGCAAAGATTTTTTTCCCGGTGTCGGCGGATGATTCAATCATCACTAATCCGCCGCAGTCATTGCAAACCTGCACTGTTTCGATTTGTTTCTCGTAAATTCCGTCGGTATCGTAATATATATTTTTTTTTCGCTGCAGGAATTTAGCTGAACCAACTATCTGCTCCTTCATTTTTTTTCTGTTTTTCCACATATCGAGAATCTTCTCTGTTTCTTTTTCGATGAACCGTGAAGTTTGCGGAGATTGACGAATTTTGTCAGGGTCATAATCGGGTTCTTTAACGTAGCTGTAGTCCAGACCGGCCATAGCGAGGATTATCCCGACATTTACGTAAGGAAGTGCTCTTTCAATGGAGTAGCCGCCTTCCAGAACTGCGATGTGCGGAGCCAGCTTTTCGTTTAAGAGGGCGTATCCTTGAGCGCTAAAACACATATCAGTAATGGGATCGCTGTAGTGGTTATCCTGTCCGGCGGAATTGATAATTATTTCCGGCTGAAATTCATCCAGAACAGGCAGGATGACGTTATCTAAGACATATAAGAAACCTTCATCGGATGTTTTCGGCGGCAGGGGTATATTGATGGTAGCTCCCAGAGCGTTAGGCCCGCCGAAATCCTCGACAAAACCTGTTCCCGGATAGAGGGTGCGACCGTCCTGATGAAGAGAAATACAGAGAATGTCAGGGTCATGCCAGTAAATATCCTGCGTGCCGTCACCATGATGGCAGTCGGTATCGACGATGGCGATTTTTTTTATGCCGAAATTTTTGCGTATATATTCGACCATGACGGCTTCAATGTTGATGTTGCAGAAGCCTCGTGCACCATGAGCTACAAGCATGGCATGATGGCCGGGTGGCCGGACCAGGGCAAAGGCATTGTCCACCTCACCTTGCAAAACTTTTCGGGCGGCGGTTATGGCGCCTCCGGCTGAAATAAGATGGGAGTTTGTTGTCAGGCTTTGCGGATCCGGAACACAAATGTGGCAGCGGTTGATGTCCTCATAGGTGGCGAGACCTGGTTTGAATTCTACAATATTTTCCAAATCCAGCAGACCTTCTTCAAAAACCTGATCCTGCGTGTATAAAAGTCTCTCTTCCCTCTCCGGATGAGTTTCTGAAATCGCCCAGTCAAATGCCGGGAAAAAAATCAGCCCTGTTTTTTTTTCTTTTCGCTTCATTTTACTGCTTCCTTGCTGGAGAAGATGAAATCAATCCCGGTTTGATTTGAATCCTGGCGCGAATATTTTTTCCGGTTTTGTAAAAATCTCTAATCATATTGAATTCCTGTACTTCGGTTACTTCCATTTCCAGATCATTCAAACTTGTGCCCATTTTAATGGCTCTGGCTTTTAGAGCTTCACGGCCCGCTTCAATTGCCTGCCCAGCTGTAAAGTTGTGTGGTATCTTTTTTATTATTCCTTCTTCGCTGATGATCAATTCCTTCTTCTCCGTATCGGCCAGCACGGTTATTTCTGCTGTCGTTCTGGAAAGTGCTGCGCCCAGGGCATTGGCTACTTCAGAATGATCGGGAATTTTATAAGGATAGCCGAGAAGATCAGATATTCCGGGGGCCATTGCGGCGGCCGGACCACCTATTAGATAGACAGTGAGCGGATTGATTATTTTGCCTTCTAAAAGATCATGGATTGTATAAACCGGCTTGTTATTGATTTCCGTAATTATCCGATGGACATTGTCGACAATTATAGTTGTTGTTTTATTCATGATGGTTCTGGCCATAGAGGCGGTATCCATGTTCAATTGGGCTGCCAGCGTATTAATAGCATCTATGGCTTTTTGCTTGTTACCAATTGAAGTCAGACCAAGCACGATCATGGCGTCCGTGGGAGTGGGAAGAGCACCGTCCAAAGCCGCCGCCGGGCCCTCCCGGTCGGGACCGACGGAAATTTCTCCGTTTTTTATCCGGACGGCGCTGTCACCGCCGATGCCGATGGATTTCGTATACAGACCTCGAATCAATGTTTTTTGCCGGCCAATTGTTACACCGGATGCTTCCAGAAGAGGGACTCCGTCCGCAAAAACAGAAATATCGGTTGTTGTTCCGCCTATATCCAGAGCAACGGCATCTTCCTTTATATCGGCTGTAGCCAATACCCCCATAATACTGGCCGCCGGACCTGAATGTATGGTCAGGGCAGGGTATGAAAGAGACTGGTCAATCAGAATTGTGCCGCCATCCGCTTTAAGGATATAAACCGGTATTTTTATATTAATTTCATGTAAAAATTTGTACACTTCCTCTATAAATTTCTTGTAGATATTATGAATGGCAGCATTAAGGTAAGTGGTTGCGGCACGGCGGGGAAAGTTAAGCTGCCCGGATAAACGATGTCCTAATGAAAAATTTCTTTCATTGTCTTTAAGTATTTCTGCAATTTTTATTTCCTGCGAGGGATTACGGGGCGAGAACTTTCCCGCAATGCCGATTTGATTGATATTTTCCTTTCGGAAATATTCCCCGATATCTTTAATTTCTCTTTCAGTGATCGGCTGGATCGATATGCCGCGGTTATTAATATAACCGCAGACAAAGAATGCATCTTTGTCGTGGATCAGTGACTGGGGTGATAATCCGGGGCCGTTTTGCAGAACCATTCCGACCCGGTCAGTTTTTCCCTGAACAATGGCATTAGTGGAAATAGTAGTGCTAAGTACTATCCTCTTTATATTACTGACATTTTCTCCTGCAACTGTTTCTTGTGCCGCAGCTAGGAGCGAAGACATGATGTTGGCGTTATCAGTATCTACTTTTACCTTTTTTTTAACTTGGTAATTTTCTACTAAAACCGAGTCAGTATGAGTCCCACCTACGTCAATGCCCAGGATCATTTTTTATCCTTGATTTGTTGTAATGGTGAAAGTATATATTGTTAAATATATCTTGACAAGGTAAAAAAAAAGCGTAATGTACCGATTCAAAAGTTGGGGGAATGAATTACCCAAAAATTAGGAAAATCTGTGAAAGGAGGATATGCTTTAATGAAAAAAATATTTGCCATTTTTGTTAGCGTGCTTTTCGTTGCTTCTCTGTCTATTGCAGTTGTAGGATGCAAAAAAGCAGAAGAACCGAAACCAGCAGAGACTCCGAAAGTTGAAGCACCCGCTGCTGTACCGGCACCTGCTGCAACGGCTGCACCGGCTGGCGAAACAGGAGCAACAGGCGCAACCGGAGCAACCGGCGCATCTGGAGCAACAGGCGCAACCGGAGCAACAGGCGCAACCGGAGCAACCGGAGCACCTGCAGCACCTGCAGCAAAATAATTGCTTTATAACATTTTTGCAGGACATTAATCGAGCAACCCTTCCAGGGTTGCTCGATTTTTTTGTGGCTGGCAAATATGTGGCAAGGCAATAGAAAAAAATTACTTCTGTTCAGTGAAAATTTCTTCCATTTTTTTAAAATTTTCATCCACTGCATTTTGAAAATCCTGACAACTTTTTTTATAAACATTCATCCACTCGGAGATGGCCTTTTTGCCTTCTTCCGGGAATACGGGTGACTTTTCCCAGAATTTATTGATGAACTTTTCTATTTGCTCATAGAATGAGCTCATTGCATGAAAATTATGATCGAAAGCAGCTTTATTGAAAGAGATCATTTGCTTGGCGATTTGTTTCGGATCCATGACAACCTCCCCAAAAAAATTAAAATGGTTATTATTTATTAGCAGCTTTTCGCACTTCTTCTTTTTGGGCTTTGGCAAAATAGTCTGTTACTTTTTTATAGCTTTCGTTTGAATTTTTTTTAAACTCTTCACGTCCTTTTTTGCAGGCGCTGGCCCATTCGTTAATTGCTTTTTTCCCCTCTGCGGGAAACCATGGAGCTTTCTCTAAAAAACGAAAAATAAGCTTTTCCGTTTGATCCTGTAAAACTGCCATGGCGTTGAAAGTGTTATCAAAGGCTGTTTTGTTGAATTCTATCATTTGCTTAACAATCTGTTTCTGATCCATAGACTGATCTCCTTAAATTTTAAGTAATATAAAAACTTACAAAAACATCAAGTTTGTAAAAATAAATTGTTCGAAGCAAATAAATACGCTGGAAAATGAAATAAGGTTTGATTAATGCAGCCACTTGGCCAGTGACTTTAATTCTTTTTCATCCCACTGGGGTGAAAAACGGATTTTCAGAAATAAATTGTAAAGCTGGTCAATTGCTTTGGCGGCATTTTCAATAAGATAAATTCTTTCAAGCATTTTTCCGGAAGGGTCATCATCG
>JBDKVD010000257.1:0-2667 GCA_039679325.1 Smithella sp. | reverse complement strand
CATCCCGTGGATCAAGGCGATACCAAGCGCCATTTC
Organism: Smithella sp.; assembly: GCA_039679325.1. Taxonomy (GTDB): domain Bacteria; phylum Desulfobacterota; class Syntrophia; order Syntrophales; family Smithellaceae; genus MVRV01. The sequence goes on along the minus strand of JBDKVD010000257.1, from coordinate 2,631 downwards.
GACGCCGGAGCGGATGTCGTCATAGGTCTTGGCGACGCCAGACTCAAGGTAACGCGGGACCGTGGTGACTTGAACTCGGCCCTTGCCGATCTTCAGGCCGAAGGAGTTGACTTTGCCGTTGTTGAAGGTTTCAAAAACAGCAAACTGCCGAAGTTTGTTCTCTCCGATATCGAAGTTGATGAATGCCTGAGAAAGATTTCACTTTCCGAACTGAATGATGACTTAATAACTGAGCTTACAAAGCAGGTTTTGTCTCTGGATGATTATCAGGCTGATTCCTGAAATATACTGTACAAAAATAATTTGGAAAACATTATTAGTCCATGAAGGCTGATTTTAACGAATAGGGCCGCCTACGGGCATGGACGAAATTTAAAGATGCCGTCCTGAAATTCCTGTTTCTCCAATCCTTCATTTTATGCTAGATTTACCAGGTTTGTTTCAGTAACTCACTGAACAACACGTCCATCCAATAAACGGAGAATAATTATGTTTGCATGGATTACCAATCCTGAAGCATGGATTGCGCTTGGAACACTGACGGCCCTGGAGATCGTTCTCGGCATCGACAATATTATTTTTATTTCCATTCTGGTGGGGCGTCTCCCCGCCAAAAAAAGAGATATCGGCCGCAAGATAGGATTGATGTTGGCAATGCTGACACGCCTCGTATTATTATTTTCCATTGTTTGGGTGGCCAATTTAACCGAGCCCTGGTTCTCAATCTTCGGGCAGGATATTTCCGGACGCGACATCATCTTAATAGGAGGAGGATTGTTCCTGCTGGCCAAGGCGACCCATGAAATTCACACCAGCCTGGAAGGGATTGAGGAAAGCAAACCAATAATAAAAAAAGTTACAATGGCGGCGGTGCTTTTTCAAATCGCCATACTCGATATTGTATTTTCACTTGATTCCGTCATCACGGCTGTCGGGCTTGTACGGCATATCTCGATCATGGCGATGGCGATCATTATGGCCGTCGGGGTCATGTTTTTTGCCGCCAAGCCGATTTCAGAATTTGTAGATGCTCATCCAACCATAAAAATACTGGCTTTGTCTTTTCTCATCCTCGTCGGTGTTACGTTAATTGTCGAAGGGTTTGATGTACATGTTCCCAAAGGTTATATATATTTCGCCATGGCATTTTCTGTTTCGGTGGAAATGATCAATCTACGCCTGCGCAAGAAACAGATTCGGCCGGTCAAGTTGAGAAAAGAAATCACGGAGTAAAAATGTTGTTTGATGCTGATAAACATAAGCTGCACCTTGAATATCCCTGCCGGTGGATTTATAAAATCATCGGTACGAATCAGGACGAAATGCAAACCGCCGTGACGGAAATCATTCGGGACCGGCCATGCAAAATATCTATTTCACGCCGTAGTGAGACCGCGAAGTACATTTCTTTAAATGTGGAACTGGTGGTGGAGAGCGAATCACATCGAATGGAGTTGTATTCCGCATTCAAAGCTCATCGGGCTATAAAAGTAGTCTTGTAGATTTATACAACACAAACTATTAAAAAAGACCAAAAGGAGGATGTTATGTTGAAAAAAGTATTATTGATTGCCGCCATAATATTTTACTTTGCTTCTTCTTCCATTGCCGCCGATCTGAATCCGGTTAAACTTCCACCGCCTGATTTTAAAGGCGGGAAATCACTCATGCAGTCTTTGCAGGAGCGGAAAACATCCCGGTCATTCAGTCCCCGGAAACTGCCGCCGGAGGTTCTTTCCAATCTTCTTTGGGCTGCCTGTGGAATCAATCGACCGGAAAGCGGGAAGCGCACGGCTCCCTCCGCCCTCAACTGGCAGGAAATCAGTATTTATGTCGCCATCGAAGAGGGACTTTATCTTTATAATGCTAAGACTCATACACTTGATCCCGTATTAAAAAAGGATCTGCGCAAAAATACGGTTGCCTTTCTTCAGCCTTCAAGAACTCAGGTAGCCAACGCTCCGGTTCAGCTGATCTATGTGGCGGATTATTCGAAAATGGGGATTGGATCGGGAGAAGATAAGATTATTTATTCCTCCGTGGATACCGGCTTCATTGCTCAGAATGTCTATTTGTATTGTGCTTCCGCGGGGTTGAATACGGTTGTGCGCGGTATGGTGGACAAGGATCGGCTGGCTAAAGACATGCAGCTGCGCGATCAGCAGAAAATTGTTCTGGTTCACACGGTAGGTTATCCCCAGTAAGAATAAATTGTTATAAATCTTGACAATTATACGGCAATAAATTAGCTTACCTCGATTTGGCCGGCAAGAAGAGTATTGAAATGCTTAGCATGGATGGCTTCGATAGAGGAAACGATAATGATTGGTGTGCTTATAACTACGCATGGTGGCTTAGGTGAAGAACTGATTAAGGTGGCTGAGCTGATTAGGGGCCCGCTCAAAGGCGTTATGCATATTTCGGCGGATCAAACAAAAAGCGCTGAAGAGTTGAAAAAAGAAATAAGTAATGCCATAAAAAAATTGGATAAAGGGAAGGGTGTTTTGATTCTTACCGACCTTTTTGGCGGAACGCCGTCCAATTTTTCATTATCTTTTTTGAAAGAAGGAAAAGTGGAAGTAGTTACCGGCGTTAATTTACCCATGATGCTGAAATTGACGGGTGAAAGAA
>JBDKVD010000256.1:0-2691 GCA_039679325.1 Smithella sp. | reverse complement strand
ATCAGGGAGCGTTCGGCGAAAATGGATTCATCATGCATGGAAACGACAAGTACCGGCATGTTTTTATAGTTTTTGGAAATATCTTTAATCAGACTGATGCCTTCTCCATCTTTCAGCGACAAGTCCAAAATCACCAGATCCGGTTTAAGACGCTGGATTTCGCTCCAGCCGTGGATTTTGTCTTCGGCCTCTCCGCAAACAATAAGATCGGCTTCCTGGTTGATCAGTTCGCGCAGGCCGAGACGAAAAATGGGATGATCTTCCACGATCATGATCCTGCGCTTTTGGCTTGATGACGAGCCATTCATATTCATACCTGTTTTCTGTCCTTTTCTTCGGGGTTTCTCAATGTACAGGCAACGATGGTTCCTCCGTCAGGGCCATCTTCGATATTCAGTTCGGCATGGATCATTTTGGCACGATAACTCATGATACGCAAGCCCATTCCTTTTGTCGAACCTGCATTTGATATTCCACTGCCATTGTCCGTAATCCGCAGAGTGATTTTCCCGCCGCTCGATGACAGGTCAATGTTGATCAGATTTGCCTTACCATGTTTAATGGCGTTCTGGGTTGCCTCCTGGGCGATGTAAAATAGATGGGTAGCCAGAGCGTTGTCGTTGATTAAAACAGGTTCATCACATTCGAAAAGGCATGTGACTCCAAACGTTTTTTCAGTATTCTCCGCCAGTTCCATCAACGCCGATTCCAGACCGCTGGCCATCATATGAACGGGGCAGAGTCCCCGGGCCAACCCTCTCGTTTTTTCAACCGCTTCGCTGATGAGGCTTCTGATTTTTTCCGCATAGACGTTATTGCCGCCGGCCAGATCTTTTTCCTTGTCCGATAAAACCTTGCTTAAGACCTCGATGCCGATCAGATGGGCGCAGAGATCATCGTGAAGATCCTGACCGATCTTTTGCCGAACGCCGTCTGCAATATTCATAACTTCCTGCTCCAGGCGTCTCCACTCGGTAATATCTTCAATGGTAGTAAGAATACATTGCCCGCCGCGAAGCTCAATCCATTCACCGGAGAGCAGACAGGTACGGATTTCACCGGATTTGGTTCGTAATTCAACTTCCTTGCTGCGCAGATGTTCCTTGCTCTCCAGCTGTGTCCCCAGCATTAAAGTATCTTCGCGACTCGTGAACAACTGCAACTCGACAGGGGTCTTGCCAAGCACATCCTCAGCAGTATAACCTGTTAAACGTAAAAAGGTTTCATTGATACTGATGAATCGCTTTGTTGCCAGAGAGGCAATGCATATGGAATTCGGACTTGATTGAAAGGCCTTCGAAAAAACTTCTTCGGAATGCCGGAGCGCCTCCTGAGTCTGCTTGTGTTCCTTGATTTCGTCCTGAAGATTCCGGCTGTATTTCTCCAGCCATTCCATAAAGGTATTGAAATATGATGCAAGCTGACCCATTTCATCCCGGGACGCATTATTCATTCGGACGGAAAAATCTCCCGTAGCACCGGTCGCAAACCGGTCCATGAGATTTTGTATCGGCCGGGTGATGGACGAACTGATTCGTAAAGTAATCGGTATGAACAACAACAGAGATATGATAACCGTGAAGAAGATGATGTTGCGCACGGTGCCGAGTGGAGCATAAAATTCATCCAGATAACTGGAAGAAGCGACGATCCAGTCTAATTCGGGTATGTAATTGAATATGACGAATTTCGGGCGTGGAGTCGATTCATCGGGATTTTTCCAGGAATAGATGATTTTCCCATTCTTGCGTTGGCACATCTCCTGGATGAAATAACGTCCGTTGGCGTCTTTCTCATTGAAGATGTTTTTTTCGTCAATCTTGGGATGAATTACGACATTTCCTTTGCTGTCGACGATAAAAGAATATCCCGTTTTGCCGAAGCGCGGCGATAAGATGCTGTCCCGGAAATCGTTGACATTAATGAGCCTGTTGAATTCCTCGCGATAGGAAGTGGCGGTAATAATCCAGTCCCAGGGGGCAAAATAAGTCATATAAAGAGCTTTGGGTTTGGCTTTGGCTTCGTCGGGGTTTTTCCAGTCGTATTCAAGATAGCCTTCCCTCATCGATTTTTGCTTCCGGACAAATTCAAAATCGGAAACATTTCTCTTAAGAAGGGCCTGCTGGGGATGAACGACAATAACTCCTTTGCTGTCAAGGCAATAGAGATAGGTCATCCCTTCTATTGTCTGGCTCAGAAGAACGGCTGTTGCCTGTGCTTTTGCCTCGGCTTCCGTTAATTTTCCCATCTTGTATTGTCGATAGAAATGATCGGCAATTTCACGGTTTTTTAAAGTCATGGCCCGGAGGTGGCTTTTAATCGACACGGTTACGGATGATCTGACCGTATTCAGGATACTCGCAGTGGAATTGTTCAGCTCGTTTTCGATATTGTTTTCGAGGGTATTCCTGACAAGATAATAGATACTGGAGTAACCCAGTGCTATCGCCAGAACAAATACCAGGGAGTAACTGAATAAAAGTTTGTACCGGATACGCAGGTGCTGTAATGGATTAAATTTACGCATGGTCTTCTTGCTCCATCAAAAAAAATTTCCACAAGGCTTTAATTCCATTTCTAAATCTACAGTGCATTAATAATCCAAGGCCAAGCCACGATTGAATAGACGCGATCTGGGTTATTTTCCATATTGCGTAACGCTGTCTCCAAATGATTTTCAAGTGCATCAAT
>JBDKVD010000255.1:0-22419 GCA_039679325.1 Smithella sp. | reverse complement strand
TAAACAAAGGCTTTCGTGATTTCCAACGTTTCTTCATGTCCGGGGCTGTCGACTGCAATCTGGACGGACAGGGGCGTGTGCTCATTCCGCCGACTTTGCGTGAATATGCAAAATTGGAGAAAGATATAGTTCTGGCCGGGATGCTTAAAAATATTGAAATTTGGCCCAAAGACCGTTTCGAAGAAAAAATGAAACTCTCCAGTACTGAAATCGATAAAGATAACGACATCGCTACTGAACTGGGAATTTAATGAATGTGCGCCGACTTCTATCATAAGCCGGTGATGCTGGAAGAAGTTCTAAAGTGGTTGTGCGTTAATAAAAATGGAATTTATGTGGACGGCACTGTAGGCGGCGCCGGCCATGCCTATGAAATACTCAAAGCGACCAATGGTTTTTTAGTTGGTATTGACTGTGACAACGATGCCCTGCTGGCGGCGGAGAAGCGGCTGGCCGAATTCGGTACTCGTAAGGTTCTGGTAAAAGCTAATTTTGCCGAGCTTGGTTCTGTTCTGGAAAATTTACAGATAAAAGAAGTTGATGGTGTTCTCCTGGACTTGGGCGTGTCGTCTCATCAACTGAATCAGGCTGAAAGAGGATTTAGTTTTAATCAACAGGCGCCGCTCGACATGCGGATGGATCGCAGTCTGAAACTCAGTGCCTACGATATTGTCAACAGCTTTGCCCAGGAAGATTTAGAAAGAATTATTCGTGTTTTCGGGGAAGAAAAGATGGCCGGTAGGATTGCAAGGGCAATATCGCAGAAAAGACGATTGTCTCCGCTTTCGACGACGGTGGAGCTTGCCAATGTCATCTCTTCCGCCATTCCGGCTAAATTTCGCCGGCAAAAAATTCATCCCGCCACAAGAACATTTCAAGCAATTCGAATTGCAGTAAATAGTGAACTTGACAGTATTAAACCGGCAATTGATTCCGCGATAAATGTATTAAACCATGGCGGTCGCATTTGTATTATCTCATTTCATTCACTGGAAGACAGAATTGTTAAAAATGAATTTCGTGACCTGACGGGAGGTTGTATCTGTCCCAAGGATGTACCGATTTGTGTCTGCCGTCGAGAGGCAAAACTCAAAATTCTAACGAAAAAGGCTGTGACTCCTACGGCAGCCGAAGTAGAAGACAATCCACGCTCCCGCAGTGCTAAACTGCGCGTAGCCGAGAAGGTTTAAATGCAAGAGGCTGCCAATGGACAAGACATGCCGCATGCACAGAAGGAGAAAAAAGCAACATCCGGCATAAAGTATCCAACTTTTATCATGATGGCTATAGTGTTGATGTTTGTTGCCCTGATTTATGTGGGCTCGCACATTCATATGACGGAACTGGAATATGAATATGCTGCACAGATGAATGCTAATCAAAAATTGCTGGAAGAGCAAAAAAAACTGAAGGTGGAGTATGCAATGCTTAAGTCTCCACAGCGGATAGAGAGCATAGCAAGAGATAGATTGCAGATGTCTTATCCTGAACAAGATCAAATAATTGTTTTGAAAAATTCGGGAGAATGATATGACGGGCGAAACAAAAAACTGGCTCAAATTCCGGATAGTAAGTGTCTTATTGATTTTCCTGGTGTTATTTATTGCCTTACTCTCCCGTGCCTTTCAACTACAGATATTATCCGGAAAGAAACTTAAAACTCTGGCACAAAGACAGCAGACTACCACGTTGCAGGTACTACCGGAAAGAGGAGTGATTTACGACCGCAACGGTGAAAAACTGGCGGCATCGATTATGGCGGATTCCGTGTGTGCCGATCCGTCGAAAATTGCCGATCCCGTTCGTACAGCCCGACAAATAGCGAATATTCTTCATTTGGATCAAAATGGGGTCTTGACGAAAATTTCGCAGCCGAAAAACTTTTGCTGGCTGGCCAGAAGAATTGCTCCCGCGCAGGCGGCTGCGGTGGAAAATGCAAATATTGAAGGGATCTTTTTAGTTAAAGAGCCAAAACGTTTTTATCCTAACGGCGAGTTGGCGGCGCATATGCTTGGTTTTGTCGGTCTCGATTCCACCGGTCTCGAGGGACTGGAAAAGAGGTATAACGATGTTCTCAAGAGTAAACCGGAAAAACTGGCCTGGGCGCGTGATGCTAAAGGGAAAAAATTGTTTTTGCGCGTAGAAAAGAGTGAAATAAGCAAGGATGAAAATTTTAATCTCGTTCTGACTATTGACAGCCGCATTCAATACCTGGCGGAAACTCATTTGAAAGAAGCTGTTGTAAGCAAAGGAGCCAAAGGCGGCTTGGCTATTGTTATGGATCCTAAAACCGGCGAGATTCTGGCGTTGGCTAATGAGGGAAGATTCAATCCGAACAACATTGAGGGACTGGTTCCCGATAAATGGCGCAATCGTGCCATTACCGATTGTTTTGATCCTGGTTCCACCTTTAAACCGTTCCTGGTTGCCGCCGCACTGGAGACAAAAGCGATTAAAGTGACGGACAGGTTTTTTTGTGAAAACGGATCTTATGCCATAGCTAACCGGACAATTCACGAAGCTAATCATGGACATCACGGGGTGCTGGCCGTACCGGAAATATTAAAATACTCCAGTAATATCGGCTCGGTAAAGATTGCCCAGAGGTTGGGCAAGGAAAAGTTCCATGACTATATTGAACGTTTCGGTTTTGGGGCGAAAACAGGGATAGATCTGCCTGGTGAATCGACGGGATTGCTGAGGCCTGTGCAAAAATGGACGACAGTTGACGCGGCGACAATTGCTTTTGGTCAGGGGATCTCAGTCACGGCCATACAATTGATTTCAGCTATGTCGGCCATTGCCAATAACGGCGTTTTAATGAAACCCTATATTGTCCGGGGAATTGCCGATAAAAATGATCGTCTGGTCAAAATGTATAAACCGACGGCCGTACGGACGGTTGTTTCTCCCGGTGTGGCCAAACGATTAACCGCCATGCTCACGGATGTTGTCGGCGCCACTGACGGTACGGGTAAAAATGCACGTATTGTCAATGTAGCCGTAGCCGGTAAAACGGGAACTGCACAGAAATTTGATTTTTCCCGGGGTGTTTATTCTTCGGAAAAAGTCCGGACATCCTTTATTGGATTTTTCCCGGCTGATAATCCGCAAGTAAGCATTTTAGTAATTCTGGATGAACCGCAGCGGGACAAGTGGGGTGGTGTGGCTTCTGCGCCGGTCTTCAAAAACATCGGAGAACAAATACTGAATTGTTTTAAAACAAACATCCGCGAGACACCGGTCTTTGATCAGGAAAAAACAAATAAAGTACAACTGGTTTCAGCCCAGCGGACCCTGACTCCGGTTAATGTTGTTCCGGATGATGAATCAGTTATGCCGGATTTTTCCAATATGACAATCAGAGAAGTGATGAAAAAAGCAAGAGAGCGATCAATAGAAGTGAAAGTATCCGGCAATGGATGGGCGAAAAGCCAGTATCCGCAAGCCGGTACAGAGCTGGGTGAAGAGCGTATCTGCAGCGTTACATTTGCATTGAACAACTGAGGTGGTCATGAAACTGGAGCAACTGCTCGCAGGAATAGATATTATCAATATATCCGGAGATTCAGCGGGAGAAGTATCCACCGTCTGTTATTCGGCGGATGAATGTCGGGAAGATTCCGTCTTTGTGGCCATTCCCGGCTTGAAGCATGACGGCCATGATTTTATCGGAAATGCAATTGCGTGTGGTGCAAAATACATCGTACATGAAAGAGACTTACAGTTTCCCCCTTCGGTAACGGCAGTTCGGGTAGCCGGCAGCAGGAGAGCTTTGGGAATTTTAGCCAGAAATTATTTCGGCAATCCTTCGGCTGATCTTGTTATGATTGCCGTTATCGGAACCAACGGGAAAACAACAATCACATATCTTCTGGAATCAATTTTAAAGGCGGCCGGTTTTAAATGTGGTGTTTTGGGAACGGTCAATTACCGCTTCAATGATAAAGTATATCCTGCGCCCAATACGACTCCCGAATCTTACGAGATGCAGAAAATTCTTCGCCAAATGGTCGATGACGGCGTAACGCATGTAGTTGCCGAAGTATCGTCTCATGCTATTGATTTAAAGAGGGTCGATGACTGCGACTTCGATCTGGGCATTTTTACAAACCTGACCCGCGACCATCTTGATTACCACCAGACAATGGAAAATTATTTTCAAGCCAAAAAAAGATTCTTTTCCGAAGTGCTGCCGCAAAGCAGGAAGGTTCATCATCAGAAAATGGTAATTAATAATGATGACCAGTGGGGACAAAAAATTCTGACGGAAGTGCCCCTTCCAGCATTAACATACGGAATAGAAGGTGATTGCAGCGTTAAGGCGATTGACTATGAACTTTCACTTTCCGGAATTTCGGCCGGGATAAATGTTTCGGGAAAATCTTATTCCGTTAGTTCTCCGCTCATTGGCAAATTTAATCTTTACAACATTCTGGCGGCGGTTTCCGCTGCATCCATTCTGGATATTCCGCAGCCGGTAATAGAGTCGGGTATTAATAACATGTCCTGTGTGCCCGGGAGACTGGAAAGCGTCGCATCCAAATCCGGCCTGCATGTTTTTGTTGATTACGCGCACACGGATGATGCTTTAAGGCGGGTGCTGCAAAATTTAACCGCACTGAAGAAAAAACGGATCATCACAGTATTCGGCTGCGGCGGTAATCGTGACCGCGGGAAACGTCCCCTGATGGCTGAAGCTGCCGTGAGTTACAGTGATCTGACGATAGTAACCTCGGACAATCCCCGCCTGGAAGATCCTTTGGAAATTATCAGAGAGATAGAAACGGGAATTGATCAGGAGAAAATTAAAAAAGTAGATATTAGTGATGTGGACGTGGCACGTGATGTTCGTTCTTATACCGTAGTTCCTGACCGGGAAAAAGCTATCGAAGCGGCAATCGGGATAGCTTCTTCGGGCGACATTGTTTTAATTGCGGGAAAGGGGCACGAGGATTATCAGATCATCGGGACAAATAAAATGCCCTTTGATGATCGCAAGATTGCTGCTCATGCTTTGCAAATGAAGGGGTAAAATGATTATGGAAAGCAGCTTACCGACATTTACCGTCGAACAGGTATTGAAAGCAACAGGCGGTGTTTTGCTTTCCGGAGATACGGAGAATATATTTTACGGAATTACGACCGATTCCCGTCAGGTGAAAAAAGGTAATTTGTTTGTTGCCTTGCAGGGTGAAAAATATGACGGTCATGAGTTTGTAGGACTGGCGCTGGAGCAGGGGGCCGCAGGTTGTGTGGTGCACAATGAAACGAAGCTTAATCTGACCTCCGGTGAGAAGAAAGCAGCTGTAATCAAGGTTGCCGATACATTGCAGGCGCTGGGTGATTTGGCGCATGTCTACCGCAGGCGCTTTTCCATTCCGGTCATCGGCTTAACCGGTTCCTCGGGAAAAACAACAACAAAAGAAATGCTGGCGGCAATTGTTTCCAGAAAGAAAAAAACTTTAACAACAGAAGGTAATTTAAATAATCTGATCGGATTGCCGCAGACGATCTTCCGTCTGACGAAGGATCACGAATTAGCCATCCTGGAAATGGGTACGAATACACGCGGCGAGATTAAGAGGCTGACCCAAATTGCCGTCCCGGATATCGGTTTAATTACCAATATCGGCCCCGCACATCTGGCCGGTTTCGGGACAGTGGATATTGTCGGCGAGGAAAAAAGAGATTTGTTTCTTAATATGGCGCCGTCAGGTACGGCCATAATTAATCTTGATGATGAAGCCATACAAATTATTGCGGAGAAATGGCCGGGTAAGCGCATTACTTTCGGTATGAGTTCTGATGCCGATATTACGGCGCAGGACATAGTAAAAAACGGCGCTCGCGGCATCAGCTTCAAACTGATAGTCGGAAACAGCGTCAACAAGGTTGAAATGAAAATCGTCGGCATCCATCATGTCTATAACGCATTGGCAGCCGCAGCCGCAGCCTGGGCGGCGGGGATTGACTGCAAGTCCATTGTAGAAGGGCTGGCTTCTTTTCAGCCGGTATCCGGGAGGATGCAAATTATCAAACTGCAAAACAGTGCCTTCGTGATCGACGATACTTATAATGCAAATCCAGCCTCGGTGCGGGAAGCATTAATGACGCTGAAGGACTTGAAAAGCCATCATAATGGCTACGTGTTTTTGGGGGATATGCTGGAGCTGGGTGATGCGGCTCCCGAGATGCACCGGAAAATCGGTGTCTTGATGGCAACAATCGGCGTAAATGCAGTTTTTTTACGGGGTGATTTTTCTGCGATTACGGCATCCGGGGCCACGGAAGGTGGTATGTCGCCGCAGAATATTTTCTTTTTGTCCCAGGACGAAGATGGCATGCCGTTTTTGAAAAAACACTTGCAGGAAGGCGATTGGGTCCTGGTGAAAGGGTCACGCCGCATGAAAATGGAAAAAATTGTTGCTCAAATATGCGATCTGTTCGGCAGAGATGAATCCGGCGAACAGACTGACAGGGGTAATAAAAAATCGGGAGTGAATGAACATTGATTTATCATTTATTATACCCCTTACATACGACCTTTTCATCATTTAACGTATTTCGGTATATCACCTTCCGGACGATTTACGCCAGCATTACTGCGCTTATAATATGTTTCGTCGTAGGTCCCTGGCTTATACGCAAGCTGCAGAGTATGCAAATCGGTCAGCAGGTCAGGGAAGACGGCCCGCAAACCCATCTGGTCAAAAAAGGTACACCCACGATGGGCGGGGTATTGATAATCTTTGCCGTTGTAATGTCCACATTGCTCTGGGCAAACCTTGCCGTTAATTATGTCTGGCTGGTATTGCTGGTGACCATCGGCTACGGTTTGATCGGTTTTATCGATGATTACAGCAAACTTTCCGGCAAAAGTTCCAAAGGCCTGTCCGGTAAAACAAGGCTGACGGCAGAGATAATAATCGCCCTTTTTGCCAGCATCATTCTTTATCTGAAGCCGGGTTTCAATTCCCAGGTCGCAGTCCCTTTCTTTAAGACTGTTTTGCCCAATCTCGGCTGGGGTTATATTCTGCTTTCGACATTTATCATTGTGGGAGCAGCCAATGCGGTTAATCTTACCGATGGATTGGATGGGTTGGCTATCGGGCCGGCGGCCATTTGTTTCGCCACTTACATGATGTTTGCCTATTTTGCCGGAAATGTGAAGGTGGCAACGTATCTTCAGATTCCTTATGTTGCCGGCGCCGGAGAACTGGCGGTCTTTTGCGGGGCTCTGGTCGGCGCTTCCCTGGGATTCCTCTGGTTTAATTCATACCCCGCGGAAGTATTTATGGGGGATGTCGGCTCACTATCGCTGGGGGGAGCTTTGGGAATGACGGCGGTTATAACCAAACAGGAAATTCTGCTGGTTATTGTCGGCGGTATTTTTGTGATCGAAACTTTTTCCGTCATTTTTCAAGTCGGCTATTTTAAACTGACGCAGGGGAAACGAATTTTTCGGATGGCGCCGTTGCATCATCATTTTGAATTAAAAGGCTGGGCGGAGCCGAAAGTTATTGTGCGTTTTTGGGTGATTTCCATACTGCTGGCCTTGATGGCGATAAGTACACTGAAATTGCGTTAGAGGGAAAATGGATTTAAAAGGTAAAAAAGTAATTGTTATCGGTATGGGCAAAACAGGAGTTGCCGCCGCCGCATTTTTAGGTTCCAGAGGCTGCAAAGTTGTGGCTACCGATGAAAAACCCTGCCTGCTGTGGGATACGCAATATGAGCGTATTGCCGGGGAAAAGTGGCTGGAGACGGGAATGTACAATGTCGGCATTTTGAGCGGGGCGGACATGGTTGTCCCGTCACCGGGGATTCCTCCTTATAACGATATTCTCATGGCGGCGGTCCGGGAAAAAATTCCTGTCGTCAGTGAAATTGAATTGGCCTACCGGTTTATGGAAAAACCGCTGGTTGCTGTTACCGGTACCAACGGTAAAACGACGACAACAACCCTTTTGGGGGAAATTTTTAGACGGGCCGGTAAAAAGGTATTTGTCGGCGGCAATATCGGCAATCCGTTGATTGAATATGCCGGTAAGTCACAGCAGGCTGATTTCGTTGTGGCGGAAATCAGCAGTTTTCAATTGCAATGGGTGGAGAAGTTCCGGCCTTTTGTCTCCATCTTATTAAATGTAACCTGTGATCATATTAATTATCACGGCTCTTTTGATGAATACCGCCGGATTAAGGCCAGAATTTTTGCCAACCAGACCAAAACTGATTTTGCTGTTCTCAATGCCGAAGACCCGGCGCAGGAATCGATGAGCTCCGGTCTGGCTGCCAAGGTGGCCATGTTCAGTTCAGCAAAGGAAATTGAACACGGGATGTATTTAAGGGATAATGCCCTCGTTTTTAAAATGTTTGACGGCAGTTCGGAACAATATCCGCTGAGCATGATTAAAATTCCCGGCTTGCATAATGTGGAAAATGTAATGGCTGCCGTAATGGCCGCGCGCTTTTGCGGATGCAGCAGGGACAGCATCATAGCTGCTGTCGGCGACTTCCGGGGATTGCCGCACCGGATTGAATTCACCGGTGAGAAAAACAACGTCAGATTTTATGACGATTCCAAAGGAACGAACGTCGGTTCCGTGATCAGGGCTTTGGATACGTTTATCGACCCGGTTATTCTGCTTTTGGGCGGACGGGATAAAGACGGTGATTTTGATACTCTAAAGCCTCTTCTCACGAAAAAGGCTAAAAAAGTAATATTGTTCGGCGAAGCGCGCGACCGCATCGGCACACTGATCGGCGACACTGTGCCTTCGGAAAAAAAACAGACTTTACGGGAAGCCATTGAGAGTGCTTATAAGAATGCAAAATCAGGAGACGTAATATTACTTTCCCCCGGTTGCGCCAGTTTCGATGAATTCAAAAATTATAAAGAGCGGGGTAATTTTTTCAAAGAAACGGTTAGGAATCTTTAAATGGATGATGTTTTAAAAAAGGAAGACAAGACACCCGACATCATTTTACTCGTGGTTACTTTACTTTTAGTGACTGTGGGTACGGCGATGATTTATTCATCCAGTTCTATTATTGCGTTGGAACGCTTCAACGATGGTCAGTATTTTTTAAAAAAGCAGTTAGTCTTTGTTTTTATAGGCCTTGTTTCCATGGTGGTGATGACCAGGATTCCCTATACTTCATTAAAGAAAGTAGCTTATCCGGGAGTAGCTGTGTCATTTGTTTTGCTTATTCTGCTTCTGATTCCGCACGTCGGTCTCAAACGCGGTGGGGCAACGCGCTGGTTGAACATGGGATTTTTTTCTTTCCAGGTAACAGAACTGGTTAAAATTGTGATGGTAATATTTTTTGCTCATTTGTTGACGCGCAAATTTCATTTGCTGAAGAACTTTACGCGCGGTGTTTTGGTTCCATTATCAGCAACTTCCTTGATTATTTTACTTATATTATTGGAACCGGACTTCGGCACGGCGGTAATTATCATGGCCATCATGCTTTTAATGATGTGTCTGGCAGGTTCACGGATTAAACATTTATTAATTTTAGGGGCAGCCTTTATTCCCGTGGGCGCCTTTCTTATCTGGCATAAGGGATATCGAATGGCGCGATTAACGGCATTTTTGGATCCATGGAAGGACGCTGATAATACCGGCTTCCAAATTATTCAATCCTTGTTGTCTTTTGGGTCAGGCGGCACCTTTGGTGTTGGTATCGGCGACGGCATGCAGAAGCTGTTTTACCTGCCGGAACCGCATACCGACTTTATTTTATCCATCATCGCGGAAGAGAGTGGATTTATCGGCGTAACAATAGTGATTATCATGTTTATGCTTTTTGTTCTACGCGGCTTCATGATTTCGCTCAAAGCGCCTGACCTTTTCGGTACTCTTCTGGCGGCGGGTTTAACAATGGTAATTGCATTGGAATCATTTATAAATATTGCCGGAGTCATGGGCATTATTCCGCTTAAAGGACTTGCTCTTCCTTTCTTAAGCTACGGTGGAACATCATTTGTCATGAGTATGACGGCGGTTGGAATCTTATTGAATATATCGACGCAAAAGGTGACATGAACAACGACCTCGTAAAAAGTCCATATGCTGCGTTGCGCTGCATCCCTCGTCTCTGCGGCGTACGTAAAAGTACGCCTCATTCCTCCGGCTTTGCGCGCCTTGCCTCTGGAGCTTTTTACGAGGTCGTTAGGGATAAAGGAACAATTGTTGGGATTGAGTTAATCGTTTTCCGCCCCACGGGGAGAGTCGCATGCGTGTTGTAATTGCCGGCGGAGGAACAGGTGGGCATTTATTTCCCGGCATTGCCATCGCCGAGGAATTCATCAGAAGAGACAAAAAAGCGGAAGTTCTTTTTATCGGAACCCAAAGGGGTATAGAAAGTAAATTGCTGGGCCCTGCCGGTTATAAGCTCAGCACCATTGATGTCGAAGGCATTAAAGGGCGGGGGATAAAGGCGCTGATCAAGGGTTTTTACCAGATTCCGCAAAGCATGTGGCAGTCGGGGCGGATTTTGAAAAAGTTTCAACCCCGGATAGTAATTGGTGTGGGAGGCTATGCATCCGGACCGGTTGTGCTGTCCGCCCATTTTATGGGGCTGCCGACGGCGATTGCAGAGCAAAACGCTGCGCCCGGCATTACCAACAGAATTTTAGGAAAATTTGTGGATAAAATATTTGTGACTTATGCCGAGACTGCAAACTCATTTCCCGCCTCCAGGGTATTGGCAAGCGGCAACCCGGTGCGCGCGGCATTTGCCGGTGTGCGCAGCCTGCAAAGAGCGGAAAAAGATTTTCATCAGCTTTTGATTTTCGGCGGTTCACAGGGCGCCCAGGCAATTAATAAAAGCGTTGTCGAAATGCTGCCGCAGTTACAGAAAATAAAAAATAACATCCGCATCCTGCACCAGACCGGAGCGCGGGACGTAGAGTCAGTTCAAGAGGCTTACGCCCGTTATGGAATCAGGGCCGATGTTACAGCTTTTATCGTCGACATGGCCGACGCCTACAGTCAGGCGGATTTGATTATATGCCGGGCGGGGGCGACGTCATTGGCGGAAATCACAATGGCGGGGAAAGCAGCAATATTAATTCCTTTTCCCTTTGCAACCAATGATCATCAGACAAAAAATGCTGAGGCAATGGCTGATAAGGGTGCGGCAATTATGATTAAAGAGAAAGATATCAGCGGTGACAAATTATTTGAGGTAGTCGAAGAATTACTGAGAGACCCGAAGAAATTACATCTAATGGAGGAAAACTCGGCAAACCTCGGTAATATCAATGCCGCAGCAACAATAGTCGATGCCTGCCTGGAACTGGCAGCGAAGAAAAATTAGAGGATCAATACAGATAAACGTGAAAGAGGAATATCGGATAAATGGGAACAGATAAAGAAACCGGCTTAATGCAGCGTAAAATAAAATGCATTCATTTTGTAGGAATCGGCGGCATCGGGATGAGCGGTATTGCCGAAGTGCTTCTCAATCTCGGCTATAGAATCAGCGGCTCCGATGCTCAGCAGTCGGATACAACGTTGCGTTTGCAGAAGCTGGGAGCGGTAGTTGCCGTCGGTCACAGCGCCCAAAATGTCGGCAATGCTGATGTCGTGGTAACTTCTACCGCAGTCAAAGCGTCTAATCCGGAAGTTGTGGAAGCCCACAGGCGGAATATTCCGGTAATTCCCCGGGCGGAAATGCTGGCGGAGCTTTTGAAGATGAAATTTTCGGTTGCCGTTTCAGGCAGCCACGGCAAAACAACAACAACGTCCATGGTGTCTACAATCCTGGCGGAAGGCGGACTGGATCCTACCATGGTTATAGGAGGAAAACTGGCCAGTATCGGCAGCAACGCCCGCTTGGGCGACGGCGAAATAATAGTTGCCGAAGCGGACGAAAGCGACGGTTCGTTTCTGAAATTGTCACCGACAATTGCCGTCATTACCAACATCGATCGGGAGCATCTGGATTACTACCCGGGAATCAACGAAATCAAAGCGGCGTTTCTTAAGTTCGCCAACATTGTTCCTTTTTACGGCTGCACCGTCATGTGCAACGATAACGCGCATGTAAGAGAAATCGCCCCGGAAATTAAACGCCGCACCATAACATACGGTATCGAACACGAGGCGGATTACCGGGCGGAAAAAATTGAATTTAAGGGCAGCAAGACAAACTATCACCTCTCCTACAGGGGGGAAGTGTTGGGTGAAATTGAACTTAATGTTCCCGGCATGTTTAATGTCTATAATTCGCTGGCGGCTGTAGCCGTCGGCCGTGAACTGGAGCTGGAATTTCCGGTAATTCGAAAAGGACTGGCGAGCTTTTATGGAGTGCATCGCCGGCTGGAGGTTAAAGGCAGGGTCGGCAGTGTAACTGTTGTCGATGATTACGGGCATCATCCCACGGAAGTTCGGGAAACCCTGGCGGCGGCAAGTCACGTATGGAAGTCGAGGCGCGTTGTCGTTTTTCAACCGCACCGCTACACCAGGACAAAGGCGCTTTTTGATGAATTCACAAGGGCCTTTACCGATGCCGATGTCCTCATTGTCAATGATATTTATCCGGCCAGCGAAGAGCCTATTGCCGGAATAAATTCGGCGGCGCTGTGTGCGGCGATCAAGGCGACCGGTCATCCTCATGTAGAATATATAGCGAATGCGGATGATACAATAGAATATCTGTTGAAAATTGTCCGGCCTGATGATGCGGTATTCACCCTGGGTGCCGGCAGTGTCTATAAAATAGGCGAGGCTTTTTTAAAACAACTGGCGGCACGGGAAGAAAAATAGACATGGTCGTTAAGAGGGAAATTTCAGCGGTGCTGCGTGGCGTCGAAGGCAGAATATTTTATGACGAGCCGATGTCGCAGCATACATCGCTGAAAGTAGGCGGCAATGCCGATGCCCTGGTTTTCATTGAAAGCGAAGACCAACTGGTGCAAGTTGTCGGAAAACTGAAAGCGGCGGGAATAGATTATCTGCCTGTGGGTAATTTAACGAATATGATTGTGCGGGACGGCGGCTACCGTGGAGTAATTCTATTGATGAATGGGCTTAAGGAAATGAGTTATCGGCAAACGCCCGACGGTGGACATTTCATTTCCGCCCGGGCCGGTGCAGCGCTGGCGCGGGTGGTAGGATTTTCCGCCGAGCATGAATTGACCGGCCTCGAATTTTGTGCGGGCATTCCCGGCAGCATTGGCGGGGCCGTGTGGATGAATGCCGGCGCCTTTGGATCGGAAATGAAGGACGTAGTGACGGAAGTTACTTTGCTGGACGCTGACGGTCAAAGAAAAGTTCTGAAAAGGGAAGAAATAGTATTTAGCTATCGCCGGACTGTTTTGCCCCGCGAAGCAATAATCCTTAATTCCCGCTTAAAATTGGAAAAAGGCGACCGGCGACAAATTCAGGACAAAATAAAAGAAATTATGCAGACGCGCCAGGGAAAACATCCCCTGGAATATCCCAGCGCCGGGTCTGTCTTTAAAAATTTGCCGGGAATTCCCGCGGGCCGGATCATTGAAGAAACAGGGCTTAAAGGAAAATGTTGTGGAGATGCGGAAGTTTCACTGAAGCATGCCAACTTTATTGTAAATAAAGGCAAAGCTTCCGCAACCGATGTTCTTGCCCTGATTGGTCTGGTCACGGATAAAGTAAAAAAAGAAAAAGGTATTGATCTGGAGACGGAAGTAATCGTTATTGGAGAAAATTAGTGCCGAAGAAATTAAGGACAAGCATGACCGCAAGAAAAAACCGCCTGCGCCGGCGTTTCGCCGACAGCATAAGTGAATTTGTGTGTGCGATGGGCGTGTTATTTTCTGCTGCCGTGCTTTGTTTCCTGTTTGTTTATGCTTACGGCTATTTGTTGAGTATGCCTTATTTTGAGATTAAGGAAATATCGGTACGCGGACTAAAGGAATTAACGGAACAGGATGTTTTAACCCAGGCTGCGGTGACACCCCGGCAAAACCTGCTGTCCGTCAATATCGATGCTTTGGCCAACAGAATTTCCGCCAATCCGTGGGTGAAAAATATTCACGTGGGCAGGGAACTACCCAACAGGATCATACTGGAAGTAAAGGAGCGCAACCCTGTCGCTATCGTCAAGCAATCCCACGATTTATATCTCATGGATAATGAAGGGATTGTTTTTAAAAAGCTGGACAAAAACGATGAAGTGGATTTGCCGGTTCTGACCGGAGTCGACGTTAAAGAAAAAGAAAAATCCAAACTTTTGCTGAGTACCCTCAATTTATTGCAAACCATGTCCGCTTCCAACCGGTTTAGTTATCTGGGGACAATATCGGAAGTTAACGTCAACGATATTGTTGGTGTGTCTCTTCTGACTGATACCGGTCTCTACCTGAAACTGGGTACGGATAATTATGAAAAAAAATTAAATAAATTGAGTCTGGTGATGGCGGACATGGAGAAGAGGGGTATGAGGAAGGGTTATCTCTTTGTAGATATATGCGATGCCACAAAGATTACCATTCAATATAGAAATGTTTCAGAGCGGCCGGAGCAGGAGAAAAAAGGCAAAGAATACCGGACATAAAATGCAGCCTGTGTGCCGCGTATTAAAAAGGTGGAGAAAAAACTGATGGGCAGAAGAAATAATGTTCTGGTAGGGATCGATATTGGAACAACCAAGACAACCGCAATTGTGGGCGAGGTTACCGATACCGGCATTGATATAATCGGTATCGGCACTTCACCGGCCAAGGAATTAAGAAAAGGTGTTGTTGTCAATATTGAAAGCACTGTGGAAGCGATTAAAAAAGCTATCGACGACGCTGAACATATGTCGGGATGCAGCATTAATTCGGCTTATGTCGGCATATCCGGCAGCCATATCAAAGGACAGAATTCTCTTGGTATTGTTGCCGTTAAAGGCCGGGAAGTCGGTGAAGAGGATGTACAAAGGGCCATTGAGGCTTCCAAGGCCATTGCTATCCCCGTGGACAGGGAAATTCTGCATTCGTTGCCGCAGAATTATGTTGTCGACGGACAGGATGGGGTAAGGGACCCGGTGGGAATGTCCGGTGTCCGTCTGGAGGCGAAAGTACACATCGTTACGGGAGCGGTGGCTTCCATTCAGAACATTGTAAAATCAGTTAATCGTGTCGGACTGGATATTGAAGATCTGGTTTTAGAGCAATTGGCGGCCAGCGAAGCGGTGCTCAGCTCCGATGAAAAAGATTTGGGCGTGGTCCTGATTGATATCGGCGGTTCCAATACCGGTATTGCCGTTTTTTCCGACGGGAGTATCAAACATACGGCGATGCTGCCGGTCGGCGGCAACTATCTGACTTCGGATATTGCCACCGGATTGCGCACACCGTTTAATGAAGCGGAAAAAATTAAACTCAATTACGGCTGTGCCTTAACATCAATGATTCCTAAGGAAGAAACGATTGAGGTGCCCAGCGTGGGAGGACGGGAAGCACGTGAAGTGTCCCGCCAGATATTAGGCAGAATTATTGAACCGCGGATGGAAGAAATACTTAATATGGCTTCCAAGGAAATTGTCCGTTCCGGCTTTGAAGAGTTGCTGGCGGCTGGTGTAGTGCTGACCGGCGGCACATCGCTTTTACCCGGCATCAATGAATTGGCCGAGCACATCTTTGAGATGCCGGTGCGTAGTGGAATTCCGTCAGGCGTGGGAGGACTTTCCGATGTTGCAAATTCTCCTGCATTTGCGACCGGAGTGGGATTAATTATTTACGGCAGCAAACAGACGTCCAGTGACTCTGTTTACAAAAAAACCGGAAATGTATTCGATAATATGATCAAAACAATAAAAAAATGGTTTTTAGAATTTTTTTGAAAGGAAGGGATGCCCATGTTTGAATTGACTGAAGTGTGTAATGAAAATTCGGCAAAGATCAAGGTGATCGGAGTAGGGGGAGGCGGCAGTAATGCCGTTAATACGATGATTTCATACTCGTTGCGCGGCGTGGATTTCATTGTTGCCAATACGGATGTGCAAGCGTTGGGGGCATCGGCTTCATCTGTCAAAGTTCAGATTGGTGCGGAGACAACAAAAGGTCTGGGCGCCGGTTCCAATCCGGAAGTCGGCAAAAAATCAGCCTTGGAATCCCGTGATCAGTTGAGAGAATATCTGGATGGCGCGGATATGATTTTTGTGACTGCCGGATTAGGCGGCGGTACGGGGACAGGGGCGGCGCCGGTTATCGCGGAAATCGCCCGTGAATGCAATGCCTTGACGGTCGCCGTGGTTACGAAGCCTTTCCAGTTTGAAGGCAAAAAGCGCAACATGCAGGCGGAAGAGGGAATCGCTCTTTTAAGGGAGACGGTCGATACATTGATCGTTGTTCCCAATCAGCGCCTGCTTTCTCTGGGGGGACGCAACCTTTCCCTTTTGGAAGCATTCAAGAAAGCTGATGACATTCTTTATCAGGCGGTCAAGGGTATTTCCGATTTGATAATTATTCCGGGACTTATTAACCTTGATTTTGCGGATGTGAAGAATGTCATGAGCAATATGGGCATGGCGCTGATGGGCACAGGCATTGCGTCCGGTGAAAACCGCGCCATAGAAGCAGCCCAAAAAGCCATATCTTCACCGCTTCTGGAAGACAATACCATTCAAGGCGCGCATGGCATCCTGCTTAATATTACCGGCGGGCCGGATGTTAGTCTGTATGAAATTAATGAAGCATCGTCGCTGATTCAGGCGGAGGCTCATGAAGATGCCAATATAATTTTCGGTACGGTTATTGATGAAAACATGAGCGACGAAATCCGCATCACCGTTATTGCCACCGGATTTGATGATACCATGAAAGGTAAGCAGGGTACGGACAATTTAACACATCTGGGCGGTTTCCGGCGCGAAGATTTGTCCACGCCGGCTTTTATGCGCAAGGAAAAAAACCATGACGGCGCTAATATTGTCACTCTGGGTGTTAATGATGAAGTCGATGATATCGACCTCGAGATTCCCACATTCCTGCGCAGACAGGCCGATTAAGAGAACCTTGTATCCATGGCAGGTTGCGGCTTTTGTTTTAAAAAAGGCCGGGAAAATGCTATGATGAATAAATGAATTGGAAACTGAAAAAAAGATATTTAACCCTTCTGGAACAGGAAAGGGGATATGTAAAAAAAAATTGGGGCACGGATAATACAGTTTGTCTTGCCTATCCTAACTATTACAGGACGGGCATGGCGAATTTGGGCTTCCAGACAGTTTATAAAATATTTAACGAACAACCTTCCTTCCTTTGTGAGAGAGTATTTCTTCCGGATGCCGGTGACGAAGCCGAATTCGCCACCGGCAGGACGGAGTTTTTCAGCATCGAGAATCAAAAATCGATTGCCGAATTTGATATATTGGCCTTCTCCTTATCTTTCGAAAACGACTATCCCAATATCTTAACTATGCTGGAGCTGGCGGGTATTCCGCTCGCGGCCAACGAACGTTCTGAAGATTATCCGTTGATTATCGGTGGCGGGGTTGCTGCAACATTAAATCCGGAACCACTTGCAGACTTTTTTGACTTATTTATTCTGGGCGAGGCGGAAGGATCATTGCCTCTATTTACCCGCATTTTTGAAGAAGCACGAAGCAGTGGCCTGAGACGCGCCGATATGCTGATCAGGATGCAAAAAACACTGCCGCAGGCTTATGTACCCGGTCTTTACGACGTCAAATATTTCCCGGACAGCAAGATCAGGACAGTCGAGCCGATCATGTCCGGCTTGCCCGAAAGAATAAAGATTTCTCCGATAAAGGATATAAACTCTTTTTGCACCGATGAAGTTATCAGCGCCCCCCGTACGGAAATGGAGGACATGTATCTCACCGAAGTCAACAGGGGGTGCGCCCGCAGTTGCCGGTTTTGCGCCGCCAGTTTTATTTACCGCCCGGTGCGTTTTCGCAGCTACGAGAAGATCATCGCCTCCATAGACCGGGGGCTTGCCCAAAAGAAGAAAATCGGCCTGGTGGGTACGGCTGTTTCCGATCATCCTGAACTTTCCCGAATCTGTGAATATATTTTAACAAAAAATGGCCGGGCGGGAATCGGGTCTCTGAGAGTTGATCAAATTAATGAAAAGATCGTCGGCCTTATTAAGGCACATGGAATTGAGACGGTGGCGCTGGCGCCGGAGGCCGGCAGCCAGAGACTTCGTGATTTGCTGCGCAAAGGAATCACTGAAGAAGACATTATGCGTTCGGCGGAGCTTCTGATAGAAAATGGAATAACTAATCTGCGGCTGTACTTCATGATCGGCCTGCCTTCGGAGACGGAAAAGGACATTGACGAGGTCATTGATCTGGTAAAAAAAATTCAGCATCATGTGCTGCACTGGACCGGGGGCAAAAGAAAATTCCGGAGCATTACTCTCAGTATAAATCAGTTTATTCCCAAACCTTCAACGCCCCTGCAATGGTGTGCGCTGGGTGATGTAAATTCCGCAGGCAAAAAAATCAAAAAGATAGTCAGCGCTTTTGGGAGGGACAAGCAGATCAGGGTCATTCACGACGTACCGAAATGGAATTATGTGCAGGCCCTGCTTTCGTTGGGCGATCGCAAGGCGGGAGAAATTTTGCAGGCCGTGCATCGTCTCCACGGCAATTGGGCGCAGGCGCTCAAGGAAGTGAATGTAAATGCGGATTTCTATGTCTATCGCCAAAAGCAGTTTGATGAAATTTTGCCGTGGGATATTATTGATTCAGGGACGTCGAAGAAAGCACTGGTCAGCGAATGTAAAAAAGCGCTGGAAAATGAATAATGTCTTTATACCAAGTTGCATTCAAAGCATAACGCGACGGCAAGGAGGAGGCTCCGCAGGCGTATTATAAATACGTTGAGGAAGCCGACGACCCCGGCCTACGCCGGGGCAGGCTGTGCCAATAAAGTTAGGCAAAGAATGCTACTTGGTATTATTTTGATTCCTTGCGCAGATTATATTTAATCATCTTCAGCTGCAGGCCTTTGCGGCTTAGACCCATTTGCTTTGCGGCCTTGGTAACATTGCCTCCTGATTCTTCCAGGCACTTGATGATCATTTGCCGCTCCACATTTTCCACATGGTCACGCATGAAATCTTTGAAGGGCTTTTTTTCATCATCTGTCTGTGAAAGCGGCAGCTTTTCCAGACCGGACTTGAATTCATCGGGCAGTTCATTGACCGTAATCAGATTATCTTTTGCCAGAAGCATCATTCTTTCAATCAGATTTTCCAATTCACGAATGTTGCCCGGCCAGTCGTAGCGTAAAAGAGTGTCTTTTACTTCACTGTCAATTCCCACGGAAAGTTCCAGCTTTTTATTAAATTTATCGATGAAATAATCAACCAGCGGTAAAATATCGTCTTTTCTTTCCCTCAGCGGCGGCACCACAATGGGAAAGACGTTGAGCCGATAGTACAGATCTTCGCGGAAATTGCCTGCGTGAACATCCTGCAGTAAATTTTTGTTGGTGGCCGCAATGATGCGTACGTCAACTTTGATTGTCCGCAGGCCGCCGACGCGTTCAAACTCCTGCTCCTGGATGACCCGCAGCAGTTTAACCTGCATATCCCGGGGAATTTCTCCAACTTCGTCCAGAAATAGCGTCCCCTTGTGGGCTAGCTCAATTTTGCCCGGTTTTGTGATGGTTGCTCCGGTGAAAGCGCCTTTTTCATGGCCGAAAAGTTCGCTTTCCATCAGTGTTTCGGAAATAGCCGCGCAATTGATTTTAATGAGTGGATTATTCTTCCGGGGCGAGTTGTGATGGATTGCATCGGCCACCAGTTCCTTGCCGGTGCCCGTTTCCCCGGTAATAAGAACGGTGGTTGTTGTCGGCGCTACTCTTTTGATGGCTTCGAATATCTCCAGCGAGCGCTTGCTCGATCCGATGATGCCGGTTCGTTCTATTTCTTCCGGCGGCACGAACAATTCATTTTCATTTAAAGTTCGGGTCTTGATTGCCTTCGAAATAACGTTTTTCAGATCCTCGAGTTCAAAAGGTTTGGTTATGTAATCCAGTGCGCCTTTTTTGAGAGCCTCCACGGCAGTGGCTACGGTTCCATGCGCCGTAATCATGATTACGGGTACTTCCGGATATTGTTCGGTAATACAATGGAGTAATTCCATCCCGTCGAGATGGGGCATTTTTAAATCGGTAACAACGACATCCATCTTGTTCGACTTTAAAATCTGCAGGGCTTCCCTGCCGTCGGCTGCGGACGTGATGGCATATCCTTCTTTTTTCAGCATGGCAGCCAGAACCAGCCGCATGTTTAATTCATCATCAACTATCAGAACTTTATGCATAGGCTTTAACTATTACGGGTTGGATTTTAAATCAAGCCGGAATACGTCCTAAATTCAGCTTGCGGCGTTAAGCCGGAGGAAGAACACGGTTCCCTGTCCCGGTACGGATTTTACATTGATCAGGCCTCCGTGTTCCTTGATGATTTTATGGCAGATTGCCAGACCGAGACCGGCGCCTCTTTCTTTAGTCGTATAAAAAGGTTTGAAAATATTTTTCAGAGATTCTTTGCTGATGCCGCAGCCGGTGTCGCGGATTGTCAGCCCGACGGCATTACCGGCGCTGGTTTTAATTTTGAATGTGCGAAAAGTAAGGGTGCCTCCCTGGGGCATTGCTTCGATGGCATTTAGGGCAATGTTTAAAATGACCTGCATCAACTGCTGTTCATCTACCTCCACATCCGGCAAAGTATCATCCAATTCCGTGACAATGGATATTTTTCCGGCCAGTTCGTTGGCGGCTATTATGGAGTTGGCTTTGGAAATCAGCATGTTCAGATTCTGCTTTTTCAGCTTGAGGGTGTAGGGACGGGCATAATCGAGAAACTGGCTGATAACAGCATTGAGCCTGTTTACTTCCTCAATAATGACATCGAACAGTTTATGCTGCTCTTCCGTGACTGCTTCCGTTTTCAGATACTGGGCGGCGCCTTTGATTGAACCCAGCGGGTTACGGATTTCGTGGGCAAAAACCGGCGCCATTTCCGCCAGCATCATCGATTTTTCCCGCTCCAGTTTGTTGTCGAAATCATAGATTGAGGTAAAAACATTTTTGCTTTCCGGATAAAAGAAGCTGAAGATTAATTTCAATATTATACGGATTGGGGAAAGGGAAATGACGATTAAAAATGAAGCCATGAGAATGCTGGTAAAAGACGGCAATTGACTGTCGCTGAAAAATCCTGCCGTAAAATAAAAAATAACCATGCTGCATACGGTGCTGACAAAAATAACCAGCGTACGTGCAAAGAAGTCATGCAGTTCATGAATTTGTGGGTAAGCGATAATCAGCAAAATGAAGTAAAGCAGCACTGATATAATAATTCCGGCTAGAGACGGAAAATTGAAGCCGAAATAAATAAGCAAATCAATGCTGCTCAGAATTAACGCAATAGGACAGGCAAACAGCAGATAACCAAGCCGTTTCTTTTCCACACTGGGCAATAGCTTATTAACGTAGCGCATAAGGGCGATGTAACATAGTCCCAAGGTGGCAAATGTATAGGACAGCAGTAAAGGATGAAAGTGCGACCATCGGGAAATGGGGGTAAAAATGAAAAGGGCTCCCAACGAACTTGATAAAATGGAAAAGACGATGAATCCCTTAGTCAAAATTGATTTGTTGTGAGTCAGATGGCGGAAAAACCATAAAGCACAGGGGGCAATTGCCAGAATACCCAGATATTTAATTTCCCCCCAGAAAGCGGACAGAAATACCTCCCGGGAAAAAGCGCCGACCTGGGAAACAAAAATAGCAAAGCAAAGGCAGATAAAAGATGCTTGCAACTTATCTTTTTTGCCGGTTATAATTAAAGAAACAGCAATAATAAAACTTGTGGCGGCGAGAGTAAATGTATCCATATATTTTTAATATAGTGCAAAACGCTAAAAAAGATAATGAAAAATTAATAATGTAATCTTACACATTTCAGAAGACCAATCAACAGGGAAAGAAAATATGGAGAAAATTATAAGAACTATAATATTTTTATTGCTTATTTGCCTGGCTGTTCCTTCTCCGGTTTGGGCGAAGGAGAGAATTGTCCAGTTAAATCTGTCCGGTTGCGCCGATTGTAATGCGGCAGGCCGAATAGAAAGGATTTTGAAGAAGACGAAAGGTGTTAAAAAACATATAAATAAAGGGCATGGTTTGCTGATCATCACCTTTGATGACGAAATTACTACCCTTAATATGATTGTTGACGAACTCAAAAGAGGAAAGTTGTTTGTTGAAGGCGAAGCAATTTTTCTGAAATGAAAGCAATAAAAAATATTAAGAATTGCATTCTTGACGACCTCGTAAAAAGGCCGGATGCTGCGTTGCGCTTCATCCCTTGTCACTGCGGCGTACGCTAAGTACGCCTCATTCCTCGGTATTCGCGCGCCTTGCCTGCGACCTTTTTACGAGGTCGTCTGAGAATT
>JBDKVD010000254.1:0-3997 GCA_039679325.1 Smithella sp. | reverse complement strand
GCGCTCACAAAACTGGCTCCCGTATCTCTTGCACTCGAAATCATCGAGATCGGCAAGCTTCCTCTCTACAATCAGGATTATGACGACGAAGGCAACCCTCCTGAAGTATGGACGGAGTTCCGTAAGCGGGTGAAGTCTTTTGACGGTTTCCTGTTTGTAACGCCGGAATACAACCGCTCGGTTCCCGCCGTGATGAAAAACGCCATCGATGTAGGATCGCGGCCGTTTAGTCAGAGTGTCTGGGGTGGAAAGCCCGGTGCGGTAATCAGCGTTTCGCCGGGCGTCATCGGCGGCTTCGGGGCCAATCACCACCTCCGGCAATCTCTAATGTGCCTGGATGTTCTCACCCTGCAGCAGCCTGAGGCCTACATCGGCGGTGCCGCAAAGCTATTCGATGCCGATGGAAATGTTACAAATGAGGTAACGCTTAAGTTTCTCCAGGATTTCATGGCTGCTTTTGCCGATTGGGTTCTGAAAATATCAAAGGAAGAAGCTTAAAAAACAATCAGGAACTGATCCGGTTGTTTTTGCACTAGTATTTCCCAGTCCAAACTTAATAAAGAAGGAGGAAAAAGGATGAAGACACCGCAAAAAAAAGAACTGAGCAAAAAAAACAAAAGCCAGGAAAAAACGTTCTGGGCGCTGATGCAGTCCACTGATTCCGCCAGTCGGAATCACAGCTGCAGAAAGTGAAAAAGCAAATAGTTGCCGGTCCGGCAACCCGAACCTTTAATTTTTTCATCCAGTGGCATCTCACCGAGCGCTGCAACCTCCGCTGCCGCCATTGCTATCAGAACCGCAAAAAACCGGCTGAGATGTCCAACAGTGAAGTACAGCAGGAAATCGACGGGGTAAGGGAAATGTTCACGGACTGGGAAAAGGAGTATAACATTGTCCTTTCCCCGTCGATTAATTTTACCGGCGGCGAACCTTTTCTCTACGAAGGTCTTTGGGATGTCATCGCCCATGCCCGCCGGCGCGGTTTTAATGTGGCCGTCTTAACCAACGGGACCCTGGTAAAAGCCGCAGATGCCGCTATGGCAGATAGCCTTGGCATTACGGATATCCAGATCAGCCTGGAAGGGCAACCGGACATTCATGACGCAATCCGCGGCGCCGGAAGCTTTGATGCTGCGGCAAAAGGCGTTCGGCTGCTGACCGGAGCGGGCATCGAGGTCAATGCAAACATGACCCTTTCCCGCCTCAACATTGCAGGCATTGAAGAGACAACTCAAACAGCGAGAAGTATCGGTTTTTCCGGAATCGGTTTCTCCCGCCTGGTCCCCTGCGGCAGCGGTGAAAATTTGCTGGCCGACATGCTTACTCCTGCAGAACTTAAAAACGCTTACCAGAGAGCGCTGGCTTTAAGCAGTGCTTCGTTTAACGTTACTTCAGGCGATCCCCTGTTCGGCGTCATTTCCGGGGTGAAGCCTTCGCCTTCAAGCTCTTTGACTTTGTCCGGTTGCAGCGCCGGTTTTTCAGGCATTACCATTACCAGTGACGGATCGGTCATGCCCTGCCGCCGTATAGGGCTCAAAATTGGAAACCTGCACAAAACTCCTTTACGACAGATATGGTCATCTTCCAAACTCCTCTGGCAACTCCGACAGCGTGAAAGTTATCAAGGAAAATGCGGTAAATGTTCCTTGTGGCCATCATGCCGTGGATGCCGTGCCGTGGCTTACGCTTATTCAAAATCTCAAGGCGCTCCTGATCTCTTTGCGGATGATCCTCAATGCTGGATGTCGTGTTCTGATAAATCCAACCTTTGATTTGGAAAATGAGGGAAACATTTGAACCGTCTTTCCGGTCCGGCATTACAACAATTTTGTTTTTTAATGAATATAGATAAAGATTATAAGCAGATGCTTGCATATACCCCCGGAGTATAGTAGGCTTTTTCCAGAAGGTGTACGAGGAGGCTTTAATGAATTCCGGGTCACTGTATGCGGGCAAGTTACCTCTCCCGCTTGCCAAGGATGTAAATGCGGTAATTTCAGAAAAGAAAATCGATTTGCCGACTCTTCCGCTGGTCATTCTGAAGCTGCTGCAAATAACCAGCGATGAAAATGCCTCGCTCGACGACCTGGAGCGCGTAATCGGAACGGAACCGACAATCCTGACGAAAATGCTGCGCATCGTCAACTCGGCGGCATTCGCTATACCGCATCGGGTCTCCAATGTTCGAGAGGCGATTCATCATGTCGGTTTCCGGGCGGTCAGGACGCTGGCCCTCGAAGTAACCCTTTTTGAACAGCTGGTGGCTCCGTCGCGCCGGTATCATTTCGACCGTATTCATTTCTGGCAGCACTGCCTTTCCGTCGCCTGCATGAGCAAGGCGATTGCCGAGGAACTGAGGTATCCCCATTCCGATGAAGTATACGTCGCCGGACTGCTTCATGATATCGGCAAGATCATTCTGGAAGTCTATGGCCGCATTACTTACAGTGATTTTCTCAAACATCTGCCGCCCACAAACGGGCTTCTGGTCGACGATGAAGCGCAGGTAATCGGAATGGGGCATGATATGCTCGGGGCTTATTTCTGCGCTGAGTGGGGATTACCCGAAAATTTTGTACTGGCAATTTCTTTGCATCATGAACGGTTTGCACATCTGGGTCTTACACAGGAGCAGGAATTGCTGGTGGCGATCATATCTCTGGCCAATTTTGTTACCTGGACCCAGGGTATCGGGTCGGTTAAGATGCTGCGTCATCCAATCCTTCAACCGGAAGTGTCGGAATTGATCGATATGGATCGCATCAACCTACGAAGCCTGCTGGAACGTATGGATCGTGAGGTGAAAGGGATCGCCGATTTTTACAACTTCAGTTTTCCTTCGGCTGACTTCTTTCGGGAGAATCTGCTCAGAGCAACAATCGATCTGAGCAAGAGGAATACGGAATACCACTATCATAAAGCTGAACTTCAAAAGAGGGTCGAGTCGCTTACAACGCTGAAACAAAGTGTCGCCGCGCCGCACAGGAGCCTCGATCCCACGGAGATTATCAAAACCACTCTTGAGGCGGTACAGCGGGAATTCATGTACGATCGGCTTTACGTTTTCCAAGTTGAAGGGAAAAAAAGAATGCTCGCCGTGAATGATTGCCTGGACACAACCGGCTCCCCCGATAGTCTTTCGGGGATGAAGGTAGAGATCACTGCGCAGCACGACGGCTTCATGTCCTGTCTGCGGCAAAAAAGTCCGGTTGTAATAAACGGGGCTACCGACGCAGACCGCGAATTGCTCGAGCAGTTTGGTATCAAGGAGATGGGAATCATTCCGGTCACCAGTGACAAAAACATATTGGGACTAATCGGTGTTGATTGCATTACCTCCGGCCGCCCGATAAATCCCGCTGAACTTTTTTCAGTTTCCATCGTCGCCAACGAACTGGGCATGGCGCTGGAGCGGGCGAACCTTTTCGAAAAATACCGCGTCAAGGCGGCCTACGACGCCCTTACGTCCCTTTACAACAAAGGCTACATCAGCGAACTGCTGGCCGGGGCGTTTGAAAAAGCCGCATCCGGAAAGGAGAAGCTGTCGGTGGCCGTGCTTGATATCGATCACTTCAAACGATTCAACGATAACTTCGGCCACCTGGCCGGCGACAATATTCTCCAACTGCTGGCAACGGCGATGCGGAAATTATCACGGCCGGAAGATTATGTCGGCCGTTTCGGGGGCGAGGAATTTCTGATTATCCTTTCCGACACCGTCTTTGATCAGGCGATGAAATATGCGGAACGTTTACGCAAAGAGATAGAAAAGCTCGGAAATCTTCTGATTAAGCGCTATCGCGGACATGCCCTGACCATTAGCATCGGTGTCGCCACATATGAACCTGACCTGAAGAATTGGAAAATGCTGGTGGAAAAAGCGGATGAAGCTCTATACAGCGCGAAAAATCTGGGTCGAAACCGGGTCGTCGGATTTTACGGCTCAGCAAGAAAATTTTTGCCATAGCCAACTTCCCCCACGAAACCATTTTCGGAA
>JBDKVD010000253.1:0-7775 GCA_039679325.1 Smithella sp. | reverse complement strand
GAACCACCAAATATGTAACTGTCGCCCTGCTTTGTATTCATTAGTGAGAGGGCACTGTCAATCAATCCGGAAACAACATCTGCCGAAGAATCCATTGTTTCATTTGAACCGTCTGCTCCGGATTGGGAACCAGCGATATCCTGTGCCGTCGAGATAAGATCTCTGATGCTCGACAAAGTCGTATCAGTCAAAGCTAACCATGTTTCAGCATTAGTGATATTGCTTTGATACTGTTCTATGGAAGTGACTGTCGAAGTGTAATTTAATACTTTACCAACACCCACGGGATCATCAGACGGCCTGTTGATATTCTTTTGTGTTGATATTTTCTCCATCAGATTAGCGGATTTCCCCTGAACATTAAATATACTGCTGGTAAGTACATCATATTTCATGCTTTCCGTAACTCTGTAGATCATAAGCAAAATCCCTCTTCCTATTCACCAAGGTTAATCACAGTGTCCATAAGCTCCGAAACAATACCGGTTACCCGGCTTGCGGCATTGTAAGCCATCTGATATTTAATCAGGTTCAACATTTCTTCGTCCAGAGAGACACCGGAAAGCTCTTCTCTTTGGGTACTGTTTTGTGTAGCAATCGCTTTTTCCCGCTCCAAAGCAGTGGTTGAATTGGAAACGTCCTGCCCGACTTTAGCTATGAATGCACTATAATATCCGCCGATCGTTGTTGTGCTGTCTTGTTTAGACAAAGAAAACGTTAGCGTATCGCCGTTATTCCAAGAACCCGACAAATTTAAAGTAATATCTGCTGCACCATTATTGTCTAAATCTACCGTTACATTGCTGTCACTGGAGGACAAAACAACAGCATCGTTATAACCTCCCTTGTCAGATGCTGCCGCGATTGACCATGAACCGGCAGTCGCCCCACGGGTAATAACTATTGGTGAAGTCGTATTCTTATAGGTCTGTCCAATATTATTAATTTGACCTGTGGCAGAACTACCACCGGTAAAGGAAATTATCCCCATGGATGCATACATTTTATCATCTTTAAGAGCGGTCATGGCGGTGGCGTTGTCACCATCGGCATTAAGAGTAGAAGAAGCGGCTATTTTTCTCATATCGGCAACTATCGCTGCACTTACTGCCATATCCTTGGCTTCCGTAGTTTTCTCGAAAAACAAATCGCCGATATTGCCGTCCTGATCGTAGCCGGCCATATGTTGGGAATTTACTTTATTTACAATGCTGGAGGCAGTCTGGTTTAATTTATCAATGTAAGCCGGCAGGGTAACATCTCTGATTTCCAATAGTCCGCCCAATTCACCACCCTGAATATAGTCATTTAGAGGATTGTTAGTATCATCGGTAAAAACAATATCATTAAAATTGGAATTGGAAGAATTCGGCTGCACCATTAGTTGCCAGTTTTGACTTCCGTCAACAAGTGTTTTGCCATTTTGGGGCAGATAAATGTATAAGGCCCCGTCACTTTGTTCGATATAATTGATATCAATTATTGAACTAATATTGTCAAGCAAAGTCCCTCGGGTGTCTCTCAGCGCCGAGGCCGAACCACCGGCACTTTCTATTCTGACAATTTCAGTATTAAGAGCGGACATGTCACTCAAATAGCCGTTTAATTTTTCAATGTCGCCGGCTATAGTTTCATCAGTATTTCGCTGTAAAGTATAGAGTTCTTCAGCTTTTTGATTAAAAACGAAAGTCAGATTCTGGGCAGCCGATACGATTACACTTCTTTCAGCCTCGCCTGACGGGTTGGCGGAAAGATTGTCCCAGGCACTCCAGAACTGGCTTAACGCATCACTGACTCCACTGCCCGTGCTTTCATTCAACACAGATTCAATCTGAGTTAATAAATCATTACGTGCCGAGGCGCTACTCACCGCTGCATTTTGTGTAACTATTTGAGCATCCAGAAATTTATTATAAATTCTTTGTATATCGGAAATTTCTACACCAACTTGTTCCTGACCTGATCCGGCGCTGCTCGTCCCAACAGCATTAAACACAGGATTAAGCCTGGTATACCCGGGCGTACTGACATTGGCGATATTAGATCCGGTAACATTTATCGCCGTCAGATTACTGAGAATTGCCTGTTTTGCCGTATTTAATACGCTGCCGAGAGACATGTCTTATCCTTCCTTATGCAGATAAATTCCGTTTTTATCCAATGACTTAATTTTTCCACACTGCTGATAAACCGGTCCTGAAGACATCATTGAATTTATAAAATCCAATGAACTTCTAATATTGTGCACAGAAACATTGAGTATATTCTTATTAGATTCATTTAAACCTGCTATTTCACGCGATATTGATACCAAAGCATCTCTGACTTCCTCAATTTCCGCCCTTTGTTGATTATCAGAGTAAGCGATTATTTGACTGAGTTTGACGCTTTTTGAATTTATATCGAGCTTTAGGGCGATTTTCTTTAAGATGTTGGTTCTTGCTTCCGTCAGCATCCGCGCTTTCAGAATTATATTTTCCTTTTGGGCATTGTTATGATTTAGTTCGTCAAGAGTCGGTTTTTGTAATATTTTTTTCTCTTGAACAATTGTGCTTTTCAACTCCTGATAGACAGCTAATTCTTTTCTCAATATTTCCACCAGAGAGGCAAAAATATTTTCGCAGCACTTCTCCTCTAGAGAGTTCGTCAAACTCATACTCTGCTCTAACATAGCTATATCCTTATATTATATATTTGTTAAATTTAACGCAGGTGAACCCGCCCGAAGGCGGGTTAGGGAAAAGAGATTTGCTGATCTGACTGAAGCAAAGAATTAAAGATGGGAATGATTTACCAATACGATTTTTCCCGCCTATACTCTAGGCAAAAAGGTCCACTATCGACTCTCCCACCATTTTCCCGGCAATCTTTTCTCCACTGACGTTGTATTCACCATTATCTATCTGTTTTTTTATTTCCTGTATTTTTTCTTCACGTATGTCAGGTGTCTGGTCTAATACATTTTTTGCCTGTTGGATATCTTTTGCCTCGGTGGAGAGATTAACCTTTTCTTCCGTTATTGTTTTCGCATTGGCAATCGGTTTGTCAGAATTGGCGATATAATTATCGTTTTTCTGATATTGCTGAACCATTTGCGAACTTAAATCTTTAACGTCCGAAATTTTCATTAAACTTACTCCTTGTTTTTTTATTAATTATTACCCCACCTATCGGCAAAATCAATAAATAACTTTAATCTTATTTAATTTTCTCTTATTGAACCTCCTTTAAATAGGTTTTGGTTAATTGCTCAAAAAGCACTTTTTGCAAGCCCAATCCATTGCCTCTTCTGGATAAATCTTCGGCAATTTTTTGATCCATGATCATATTATATGTATCTTTCCCGGATAAGCTGCCAAATCCGGAATTTTTTGGAACAGTCTGGCGCATCGTTTTCATAAGGTAATAGGTAAAAATTGACTCAAAATCCTGGCATGCTTTTTTTATTTTTTGCAATTCGGCTTGTCTTTCCTTGGATGTAATTTCCGTACTTTTTATTTCGCCTGTCTTATTTAATTTATTTAAATTTATCGCATCCATTAATATCACCAAGTAATTTAAATTATACGTAAATCTGCCTGAAGAGCGCCGGCGGCTTTGATTGACTGCAAAATAGTAATTAAATCACGCGGAGAAACACCCAGAGCGTTAAGTGCTCTGACTACATCATAAATTGTCGCTCCCTGAGGAACCGTCATTAAGTACTTTTTATCTTCCGTAGCGCTTACCGTAGTTTGTGGAATTACCACCGTTTGTCCACCGGGAGCAATAGCTGTTTTTCCCGGACCTCGAGCAGGAGCCGTACTGCCTGCGGGCGCTGCAGGAGCAAAGGGCAGCGGCTGAGACACTTTAGCATCTTCCTTGATTTGAATGCTTAAATTTCCATGGGCAATAGCCACGGTCGATATGCGCACATTATCACCCATAACAACCGTACCGGTTTTCTCATTGAGCATCACTACGGCGGCAGCATCTACCGGAACATCAAGTGATTCAATAAAATAAACAAGCTCGGACAGAGACCCTGCGAATGAATCTCTTGCCCTTACAGCGACGGAAAAAGAATCTATTTGCCTGGCTTCCACAAAAGATACCGTTTTATTGATCGTCGCAGCCATTCTGGAGGCAGTTGTAAAATCAGGATGCTGCAGATTAATCACCAGCATCCTCTTTTGATCAAAATCATATTTAAGCTCCTTTTCAACGAAGGCTCCGTTGGAAATATTTCCTGCCGTAGTATGATTTTTAGATACACCGCCGCCGGCACCACTTGCGGAAAAGCCTCCCAAGGTCACCGGTCCCTGCGCCACGGCATAGACTTCACCGTCAACACCACGCAGCGGAGTCAAAAGAAGCGTCCCGCCGGCAAGACTTTTCGCCGATCCTAAAGAAGAAACAGAAACATCTATTTTCGTTCCGATTTTGGCAAATGGAGGCAAGGCAGCCGTAACCATAACAGCGGCTACATTATCCGCCTTCATGGTCGAATATTTGTCTTTCATATAAAGACCTTGACGGCTCATCATATTCACCAGCGATTCCGTAGTAAAAAGATTCTTGGTCAGATCATCGCCCGTTCCGGCCAGACCGACAACAATTCCATAACCGATAAGTTGATTATATCTCACTCCACCGATAGCTGCGATATCTTTGATTCTGGCGGCAAACGCTGTACTTGTGAATATCAGCATTACCGCAAGCATGACAAAACAGATTGTGAAGGTTTCTTTTTTCATCATTTTTCCTGCTCCTGCCGTTTTACTAAATCCCTTCGCATCATTTTCATTTTTAAAACGGCCATACCCAATCCACAACTCTCGTCAGCCATCCCGGCCTCATCTTGTCGTTGATCACACCGTCGCCCGTGTAAAGTATCCGCGCATCCGCAATGTATTGCGATGCCACTGTGTTGATGGCAGTTATATCTTCCGGTCGGACAATACCGGTAATAACCAGGTACTGATCTTCAGCATTGACGGTTAACTGTCTCCTCCCTTCAATCAACAAATTCCCATTATCAAAAACTTTTAAAACACGGGCGCTGATGCTTGCTGATAATGTTGAACTTCGGGTGGTATCGCCTGCTCCTTTAAGAGAATTAGCGGACGATCCACCTACGCTGATTTCACCATCCATATAGGCATTGTGAGCAAGAATTTTATTATCCAGCCCAAGAAGTGCCGTGATTGCAGCTGAAGTGTTGGTATCACGGCTGGTATTTGTGGAAGCTTTGTTGCCGCCGACGGCTGTTTCAGATATTATTATAGTTACGATATCATTGACATAACGTGCTTTTTTATCGGAACAGATCAGATTATTTGTGCTTTCCCCCGCCCAGATTGAGCCTGCGGCAGGTTGTGGCTTCGCTACCGGAGGAGCAACAATATTGTCCGGGCGGACATTTTCCGTATTCTGCGCCAGACATCCGGCAAGCATGAAAATGACGGCTATTGTGCTCGACAGCAAACAACTCTTTTTAATTATAAGCATAAGCAAACCTTATCTTAATTTAAAAATCGACTTTTACCTTTGATTCTCCGACAACCCGGGCATAAATAATTTTGTTGGAGGAAATATTGCGCACTCTGACAAAAGATCCTTCAACACCATCCTCTTCCGCCATACCTATTGTTGTTATGTTTATCGCACCGCTGTCCAAAACAACCTGAACAATCTTGCCTCTTCTAACGGCATTGACTGCTTTAAGCATAGAGCTGGTAATCTCGGTGTTCGGACGAACACTGACACAAAGTAATTTGCCAATGACATCGCTCTTATCAGAAATTGAATTCAAGGGAATTGAACGCACCCATTTTTTTTGCAAAGAAACATCCTCTGCACCGACGACATAATTCCGTTCCATATTTTTCACACTGACCACAAATTCCCGGAGAACTTCGATTCTCGCTCTAAACGGGTCTTCTCTGAACAGAACGCCGTTATTATATAATTTCAATACA
Source organism: Smithella sp. (assembly GCA_039679325.1). Lineage (GTDB taxonomy): Bacteria > Desulfobacterota > Syntrophia > Syntrophales > Smithellaceae > MVRV01. Next base: position 1,815 of record JBDKVD010000253.1, on the reverse strand, counting down.
AGATTTGTTTCTCCCAGATAATCTTCGTTTCCTCTGGTATCTACTTTCCAGGTAATCTTTCCCGCGGGCAATACAATCTGCGGCGGAGAGGAAAGAACTTCAAACCGCATCGAACCCTTTTCCCAGGGCATATTTTTTTCAATATGCAAACCGACAGCTCTGTTTAACTTTTCCTGATCGATTATCTTCTCCACTGCCCATATATTTGCCGCCCCAAAAATAATGAGCAAACCTGCAATAACGGAGAAAAATATTACTTTACCGGCAGCCCGTTTCCACATTTCTTACCTCTTGAGATTATTAATAATTGACAGCATACTGTCCGCTGTTTGAATCGACTTCGAATTAATCTCATAAGCCCGCTGACCGACAATCATCCGAACCATTTCATCGACCACATTAACATTGGACATTTCCAGAAAGTTCTGAGAAATCGTACCTATACCATTTTCACCGGGATTACCTACAGTGGGCTCGCCGGAAGACTCAGTCTTGACATAAAGATTTCTGCCGATGCTGGACAATCCAGCGGGATTGATAAAGGTGGCCAACTGGAGTCGGCCTGTGGCTAGTGCCACGCCGGACTGATCCAAAGCGCTCCAGGTTCCACCGGAATCAACAGTAAAAGATACCGTTCCCGCAGGGATAGTAATGGAGGGAACAAGCTGCAGCCCTTCTGAATTGACTAAAACACCCGATGAATTCACCTTAAGGCTGCCAGCACGGCTGTAAACTGAGGTGCCGTTATTGTCGAATTGAAAAAAACCTTCATTTTCAATTGCAAAATCAAATTTATTACCGGTTTGCTGATAATCTCCCTGCGTAAATATTTTTTGCGTGGACATCGGTTTCACACCCATACCCACTTCAATACCGACCGGCAACTGTGTTCCCTGGGTTGTTTGAGATCCTGACTTGCTGGTAATCTGATACATAAGATCCATAAAGTCAGCTCTTGACTTCTTAAAACCAACCGTGTTCACATTAGCCAGATTGTTGGCGACAACATCCTGTTCCAGCTGCTGGGCAGCCATACCTGTTGCCGACGTGTACATGGCTCTAATCATGTTTTCCTCCTTAAGCCAGTTTGCCTAATCTATTAGTGGATATTTTATCCAGTTCACTCATAGTCTGGATTATTTTCTGATACGCTTCAAATGAGCGATTCACATCTATCATCTCCACCATCTCTTTCATGGCATTGACATTGGATGTTTCCAGATACCCCCCTGATACTCGATCAGTGTCACTTTTTTTCTGCTCTGCGCTGCCGTCATCGATAAACCGTCCGGCAGCGCCACGGGTTAACAGATCCGGTCTGGCAAAGGAAACTATTTTCAATTTCCCCGCCATACTGCCGTCCACCATGATAGTACCGTCGGCATCAATATTTATCTCAGACCCTTCAATAATCAGGGCCCCTGCTTCCCCCAAAACTTTCGCCCCGTCCTTTGTTACTAATTCTTTATTCTTATTAAGAACGAAGCTGCCGTTGCGTGTATAGGTGGTTCCGTCATTTTGCTCGATGGCGAAAAAGCCGTCACCTTCAATTGCTGCATCCAGCGGATTGCCGGTGGCCAGCAGCGTCCCCTGCGCAAAATCAATGCCTGTGGAGGTCATTCCCAAATCAGAACGCGCTCCTTCCTGTGCCTCTCTTCCTTTCATTGCATAGTAGAGATGTTCCGACTTAAATCCGGTTGTAGAGGCATTGGCAAGATTGTTGGCTATAAAATCCAGCTGGGTCAGTTTTCTTGCGCCGGCGACAGCAACTTCGTTTATATTGTAACCCATTTTTTATCTCTCCCTGTTTTGCGT
>JBDKVD010000252.1:0-4000 GCA_039679325.1 Smithella sp. | reverse complement strand
GTTATTTTCCGGCAGAACATTTCCAAAAAAACACCTCTGGGAGAAAAGGCAAAAGCTTTCATCGACAAGGGAGAACTCGTTCCCGATGATATTACCATCCCGATGATTCTGGATCGGTTAAAGGAAGCTGATTGCAAAGACGGCTGGCTTCTGGACGGTTTCCCCCGTAACCTGGTACAGGCCGAAGCACTCTGGGCGGCACTGCAGAAAGAAAACATCAATCTCGACTACGTTATCGAAATCGATCTGGATCGTGAAACAGCCAAAAAACGCATCATGGGACGCAGACTTTGCAAAACAGACAACAATCACCCCAACAACATTTTTATCGATGCAATAAAGCCTAACGAAAAAGATGGGAAATTATCCTGCCGTGTCTGCGGTTGCGAAGAATTATCCGCCCGCGCCGATGATCAGGATGTCGATGCCATTGATAAACGTCATGGGATTTATTATGACACAAAGACCGGTACACTGGCTGGTGTGAACTATTTTAAGGAAAGGACAAAAGTAATCATCGTTGATGGTAGCGCAGGTGTTAAAGAAGTATCCGAAGATCTGTTGAAAAAACTTGCATAGCCGTTTAACACTAGTTTAAATACAAAAGCCTTCCGCAGCCTGGAGGGCTTTTTTTAATACACTTATGGAAAATATAAGAAATTTCAGTATTATCGCTCATATTGATCACGGCAAATCTACGCTGGCCGACCGGCTGATCCAATTTACCGGCGTCTGTAATGAAAGAAATTTTCAGGATCAGATGCTGGACAACATGGACATCGAGCGCGAACGCGGCATAACCATCAAAAGCAATGCTATTTCCCTGCCCTATCGGGCCAAAGACGGGAAAGAATATATTCTGAATCTGATTGATACCCCGGGACATGTGGATTTCTCTTACGAAGTCTCCCGATCGCTCGCCTCCTGCGAAGGTGTGCTGCTTTTAATCGACGCCGCCCAGGGTGTTCAGGCTCAGACACTGGCCAACCTGTATCTGGCAATGGAACACAACCTCGCAATTATACCAATCATCAATAAAATTGATCTGCCGTCCGCCGATGTTGACCGCGTTCTGGAAGAAATTGATTCGGAACTGGGGCTGGATCCGGACACCCATATCAAATGCTCGGCCAAAGAGGGAATCGGCATAGAAGAAATTCTGGAAGCCATTGTCGAACGCATCCCGCCACCGACGGGCAACACCGAAAGTCCCCTGGCCGCCTTGATTTTTGACGCCAAGTATGACTCATTTCGGGGCACAATAATTCATTGCCGCATTTTTGAAGGAAGCGTTAAAAGCGGCGACATTATCAGATTCATGTACAACGACACCACTTATAAAGTGGAAGAAGTAGGCCATTTTCTACTGACCCGCGCCAAGCGCGAAAAACTAAGCGCCGGAGAAGTGGGCTACATCATCGCCGGTGTAAAGACCGTCGCGGATGTGCGCACGGGTGACACGATTACTCTCCAGGACAGACCCTGCAGCCGGCCCCTGCCCGGATTTAAGGAAGTCAAGCCGGTCGTCTTTGCCTCCATCTATCCCATAGCCTCCGACGATTACCAGGACTTGGCCGATTCACTGGAAAAATATAAACTCAACGACGCATCATTCATTTATGAAAAGGATTCTTCCGCCGCGCTGGGACAAGGCTTCCGCTGCGGTTTTTTAGGTCTGCTGCATCTGGATATTGTCCAGGAACGTCTGGAGAGAGAATATGATCTTTCCATTATTCTATCTGTGCCGAGTGTTCGTTACCGTTTTACGCTCAAAGACGGCAGGGTTATTTACGTGGATAATCCCACCCACTACCCCGATCCGGCAGAAATCGATAAAGGAGAAGAGCCATATATCCGCGCCGCGATGATGCTGCCCGAACGCTATCTGGGCGCGGTAATGAAGCTGTGCATGGAAAAACGCGGCGTGAACTCCAACATGAATTACACCGGTCCGGGACGCATTGAGTTATCTTATGAAATGCCGCTTGCGGAGGTCATCTATGATTTTTATGACCGCTTCAAATCCGTAACACAGGGTTACGGCTCTTTTGACTACGATATTATCGATTACCGGGAAAGCACCCTGGTATTGATGGATATTCTGGTCAATGGTGAAAAGGTTGATGCTCTTTCGCAGATCGTCCATCGGGAACGCGCCCGCGCCCGCGCGCTTTTAGCCTGCGACCGTCTCAAGGAAGAAATACCACGCCAAATGTTTAAGATCGCCATTCAGGGCGCTATCGGCGGAGAAATCATCGCCCGCAGCACCATCAGCGCTTTCCGCAAAGACGTGACGGCAAAATGTTACGGCGGCGATATTACACGCAAGAGAAAACTGCTGGAAAAACAGAAGGCAGGCAAGAAACGCATGAAGATGATCGGCTCGGTAAGCATCCCGCAAAGCGCGTTTTTGGCGGTATTGAAATCGGACAATGACTAAAGCCGGTATTTACATTCACGTACCCTTTTGCCTGAGCAAATGCGCTTATTGCAGCTTTTACTCGATTGAATCCATCAGTCTTATTCCGGATTATCTGACGGCATTACAGAAGGAAATTAAATTTTACCGCAAATATTTCGATTCATTTGACACTATCTACATCGGCGGCGGCACCCCTTCCCTGCTCAAAACTGAACAATTGGCGAACATTTTATCGTCCATCCATAAAACTTATCAAATTACCGCCGATGCTGAAATCACCCTGGAAGCCAATCCCGGAGACATTTCCCTGGAATATTTAAAAACGCTGAAGGGCATCGGCATCAATCGCTTGAATATCGGAGTTCAATCATTCAACGACAAGCTTTTAAAATTTCTGGGACGCAGACATTCGGCCAAAGAAGCAATGGCGGCAATCATTGCTTCCAGACAGGCCGGTTTTGACAACCTGGGAATAGATTTGATTTATGGGGTTCACGGCAGCGGCATTAAGTCTTGGGAAAATACTTTACAGAAAGCTATTGCTCCGGCACCGGAGCATATTTCCTGCTATCAGCTTTCGCTGGACGATAAAACGCCACTCCATCAGCGATATGCAAAAGAAAATTTTGCCATGCTCTCAGAAGATCAGGAACTGAAATTTTTTTTGACGACTTCCGCTCAACTGGAAGCCGCCGGTTATATACATTACGAAGTTTCCAACTTCGCCCGCACCGAACATCTCCAATCAAGACACAACATGAAATACTGGCAGCATACGCCCTATTTGGGCCTGGGTCCGGGAGCTCATTCCTTTCTTGATGATAAACGCTGGTGGAACAAATCTTCCGTCAGCGACTATATTATGGAACTTGCAGAAGGCAAAATGCCGCTGGATGGTTCGGAAAAACTCGGTCCGGATCAACTGCAACTGGAGGCCTTGTTTCTGGGCTTGCGCACAAAAGCCGGAATCGACCTCAAGCTTTATCAGGATAAATACGGACTGGATTTACTTGCCGGGAAAAAACAGGTAATTGAAAAGCTGCTGGAAAATAATCTGGTGAAGCTGGAACAGGGATTTTTAATACCGACAATCTACGGCCTGGCCGTAGCCGACAGTCTGGCTTTAATTTAATTAATTTCATTTAGTCATACCGGCGCAGGCCGATATCCAGGAAGAGATTAATAAAACTGGTTTCCCGCTTTCGCGGGAATGACATCTTTGATCTGTAAATCGTGTATTGTCAGGCACTACTTTGCAGTCTTTGTACTTTGGCTGGTTCAATCGTCCTTCGATTGAACCAGCTGTGGCTGTGCAAAGGCTTCACTGACTCAGAGCTTTAGACATAAGGGGAAGCAGTAAGCCGAGTAAAAACAAAGTCATGACCGGACGCAGTAAATTCACCGGTTTCATATTCCCCGCCATGATAGCCGTGGCCAAGTGATTTGTCGCCGACAAAGCAAAAAACACCAACATCACTACAACGATGGTGGCATCCGCAAAGCGCCCCCAGTCCAGCACATACACAAGCAAAGCTGTTATGGCTGTGGCCGCATTAGCCAGACCTGATTGAATTTGAT
>JBDKVD010000251.1:0-3129 GCA_039679325.1 Smithella sp. | reverse complement strand
CCGAATTCAAATGTTAAATTACATCTTTGAGCAATATCCACCGTGTTGGAAATTGCTTCCGGCGTTGCGGCAAAAAGTTCACACATTTCTTCCGGAGAGCGTACATAAAACTGATTGGAAGACAGGGACATCCGGTCGGTGTCTTCAACGGTTTTTCCTGTCTGGATGCACAAAAGAACATTGTGCGCTTCGGCATGTTCAATATTGAGGTAATGGCAGTCGTTAGTGGCAATGAGCCCGATGGAGAGTTCCTTGCTCAGTTCGATAATGCCCTCATTGGCGATCTTCTGCTCGGGAATGCCGTTTTCCATGAGTTCCAGAAAGAAATTATCCTCACCGAAAATCTCCAGATATTCACGGGCGGATTTTCTGGCTTCGTCCATATTGCCCCGAACGATATGGGAGGCAATTTCACCATGCAGGCAGGCACTGGAGGCAATGAGACCTTCTGAATATAGCTTAAGCAATTCTTTATCCACCCGCGGCCGGTAATAAAAACCTTCAATATGCGCGGCGGAGGTCAGCTTCATTAAATTCTTATACCCCTGCATGTTTTTCACCAGCACGACTAAATGACGCGTGGCTTCGCCAATCGAAGATGCCGACTTGTCAAAACGGCTGCGCGGGGCGACATAGAGCTCACAGCCAATGATGGGCTTTATGCCGTTTGCCTCGGCCTGTTTATAAAAATCTATTGCCCCGAACATGTTGCCGTGATCGGTGATGGCAATCGCCGGCATGGCGAAATCCTTCGCCTTTTTGAATAATTCGTTAAGGCGAATCATGCCGTCGAGCAGGCTGTATTGAGTATGGACATGAAGATGAACAAATTCAGACTGTTTCATGATTTATTTGATGCCGATTAATTGATCAATCGATCCAGTAATTGGGCGCTTCCTTGGTAATGATGACGTCATGCACATGGCTTTCTCTCAGACCGGCCGTCGTAATACGGACAAAACGTGCTTTTTCTATAAGCTCCGGAATACTTCGGCAACCTGTGTAACCCATGCCGGCCTTCAGGCCGCCCATCAATTGTAAAATACTGGCGGAAAGAGAACCGCGGAAAGGCACCCTTCCCTCAATTCCTTCGGGAACGAGTTTGTGCGGTGCTTCGATATCATCCTGATAATAACGGTCGCGGCTGCCCATTTTCATGGCTTCGAGAGATCCCATCCCGCGGTAGACTTTATAGCTTCTGCCTTGAAATAATATTGTTTCACCGGGGCTTTCTTCCGTACCGGCAAACAAACCGCCGATCATAATGCTGCTTGCCCCGCACCCGATGGCCTTGACAATATCACCGGAATATTTGACACCGCCGTCCGCAATTACCGGAATTCCATGTTTTGCAGCCACCTTACAGACGTCGCGTATAGCCGACATTTGCGGAACGCCAACTCCGGCGACAATTCGAGTTGTGCAGATGGAACCGGGACCTACGCCGACTTTCACGGCATCAACACCGGCATCGATCAAAGCTTTGGCGCCCTCCCCCGTTGCCACGTTGCCGGCGATTAATTCACAATTGGGGAAAGTTGCCTTTGTTTCCTTGATGGCTTTAATAACGCCGGCGGAATGACCGTGTGACGTATCGATGCAAATCACATCTGCTCCGGCGGCCAGTAATGCTTCTATTCTTGGTTCCCTGTCCAGAATACCGACCGCAGCCCCGACACGCAGCCGTCCCAGAGAATCTTTGCAGGCATTAGGGAACTTGCGAATCTTTTCAATATCTTTGATTGTAATAAGACCTTTCAGTCTGTATTCGTCATCGACAACCAGCAATTTTTCGATGCGGTGTTTGTGCAGGAGTCTTTTGGAACCTTCCAGTGTAATATCGGCGGAAACGGTAACCAGATTTTCCTTGGTCATAACATCGGAAACCGGCTGTTCCATATTTTCTTCAAATCGCAAGTCGCGATTGGTAAGAATGCCAACCAGCTTTCCGTTTTTTACAACAGGCACTCCGGATATAGAATACTTGCTCATCAGTGCCAGGGCATCGCTGACCTTGCGTTCCGGTTCGATGGTAATGGGGTCAACGATCATGCCGCTTTCCGATTTTTTAACACGGTCTACTTCAATTGCCTGACGTCTGATGCTCATGTTCCGATGAATTATCCCGATGCCGCCCTCCTGGGCCAGGCAAATGGCCGTGCGTGATTCCGTAACGGTATCCATCGCCGCGGAAATAATCGGAATATTCAATTGTATATTCCTGGTCAGGAATGTGGATGTATTTACATCCCGCGGCAACACATCCGATTCGGCGGGCAGGAGCAGCAGATCATCAAAAGTTAAAGCATCCTTTACTACATCGTCAAGCATTATATCCTCCGTAATTATAATACGTAATGGTTAATATAAAATTTTTCATTATTGTGATTTATATAGAAGCTGTTGTCTTTTTCATCATGTTCAATATATTCCACTAATTGATAGTAACCTTTGCGGGAAAACCGAGCCGCAAATTTGCCGTTCTTCACCATACAGTAGGGAATATTTTCTTTACCCATGTATAATGAGCATAAATCCAGTTTTTCCCAGGAATCGTCGGTAAGTTTAATATAAATATGTTCAGTTGCGTCACCATCAAGTTTTTTCTTGTAGGCTGAGCTGACAACAAAAGCGGTATCTTCAACATCGAGATAGCAGACTTCATTTCCCAACTCTATAAAGTATTTGCCCTGCTCGTCCACCCTCAGATGTTCAAAAAATATGCTCAGTATTTCTTTGCGGAACATATGCGCTCCGCGAAAATACCAGATTCCTTCTTTGTCTATTTTAATATCCGAGTTTTCCAATTTCATTTTAAAATCTCTTTTTACTGTCCAGTAACATAGTTATGGGTCCGTCATTGACCAGTTCAATTTTCATCATTTCCTGAAATTTTCCACAAGCAAGTTTTTTTACTTTTACTGCCGCCTGCTGGAGAAAATATTCATACAGGCTATTTGCAAGAGCAGGTTCTTCCGCCTGAAAAAATGAAGGTCTCCGGCCTTTGATACAATCTCCCAGTAATGTAAACTGGGAAACTACCATCATTTCACCGCCGACATCCAATAAAGACAGATTCATTTTGTCTTGGTCATCCTTAAAGATGCGTAAATTAATTGACTTATCGAG
>JBDKVD010000250.1:0-5524 GCA_039679325.1 Smithella sp. | reverse complement strand
ATACGATCAAGAAACCATGACGTTTTCCTGGAGCATTACAAGCCCAGGGTTAACCAAGGATGATGGGTTGGAGACGGCTGTCTTGTTGTCGCTGTTTTCGGATCGTCGGGCACGTGATGACGATGAGCTACCTTCCGGAGATGACCGGCGCGGCTGGTGGGCGGACGCCCATGCCGAGGAGGAAGGTGATTTATGGGGCTCACGCTTATGGCTCCTCTCCAGAGAAAAACAGATGACCAGTGTGCTTCGGCGAGCAGAGGAATATGCTCAAGAAGCTCTAGGATGGATGGTCGAAGATCGCGTAGTACAATCGGTCAACTGTCGGGCGGAAGTAATCCGGGATAGTGTTATGGGCCTGACGGTAACTATGACCAGAGGAAAAAATACAGCGGCAAAATACCGTTTTGAAATATTTTGGAAAGGGAATTGATATGTCTTTTAAAAGGCCTACCCTGACGGAACTGATACAACGCGCTGTTAACGATATGAACAGCAGGCTAACCGGCACGGATACAGCCTTGCGCCGGGCAAACACAAATGCCCTGGCTAAAATGCACAGTGGCGCGATTCACGGTTTATATGGGTATTTGGCTTATATCGCCGATCAAATCATTTATGATACGGCGGAAAAAGAATATCTCGAACGTTGGGCGTCGATCTGGGGAATTAACCGTAAGGCGGCGGATTATGCGACCGGTTCAGTCGTTTTTACAGGGACAAGCGGCACCGTGATTCCGGAAGGGACGGAAATCCAGAGATCTGACGAACTCATTTTTACCTTGGATAGCGATATAACTTTAGTAAATGGAACCGGAACCGGAATCGTTACAGCATCTGAAGCGGGCAGTGACAGCAATACAGTGACCGGCATTGTTTTAAGTCTGATTAACACAATTGATGGTTTATCAACGTCCATAACTGTCGGCAGCGGCGGTATTACAGGCGGATCGGATGAAGAAGATGATGATGATCTCCGAACCCGGTTTTTGGCCAGAATCAGACAGGCTCCGCATGGTGGCGCTTCATTTGACTACGTAACATGGGCATTGGAAGTGTCTGGTGTAACTCGCGCCTGGTGTTTTCCTGAGCAATTAGGCGTTGGCACGGTAGGCGTTACATTTGTATGCGATGATCAGGAAGGTTCAATTATTCCGGATGTTGCAACGGTTGCCGCCGTCCAGGCTCACATTGACGAAGAAAGGCCGGTAACTGTCGACGTGACTGTATTTGCTCCGACCGCAGTACCGCTTAATATGACCATCCAACTAACGCCGGATACAGTTGCCAATAGAACCGCTGTTGAAGCGGAACTACAGAATTTAATCAGCCGTGAAGCCGAACCGGAGGCTACGATACTGCTTAGTCATTTAAATGAAGCTATATCAATCGCAACCGGTGAAACTGATCATGTTCTAGTGAGTCCAACGGCAAATGTTACACATAGTAAATCTCAAATAGCTGTATTGGGGACTATAACATGGCAAGGATAGTAGATGATTATCTACAGGCATTGCTTCAATTATTGCCTCTCGGAAAGGTTTATCCCAGGGATTTACAGGGGGTATTACCTCATACATTGAAAGCACTGGCTGATGAACTGGCTAGAGTCGATATACGGGTAGACAATCTAATAGACGAGGCGGATCCACGAACCACAATGGAAATGCTTTCCGACTGGGAAAGAGTAATAAATTTATCGGCATCTGATTCTATTACAAAGAGGCGGCTGGCGATTGTTAGTAAACTTACTTCAATCGGAGGTCAAAGTAGAAAATATTTCATCCAGTTAGCAGCATCTCTTGGATATACAATCACCATAACAGAATTCAGACCATTTACATGCGTTACCTCGATTGACCAGGGTATTTATGAAGAAACCTGCCGTTTCACATGGCAGGTAAATGCACCGGAAACAACGATTATTACAGGCACATGTCAAAGCGCTTGTTCGGAACCATTAAGAGAATGGGGAAATGATGAACTTGAATCCGCGATTAAAGCGGTAAAACCTGCACATACATCAGTTATATTTTCATATGGAGGATAGAAATGCAAAGAGTCGACACATCTACAGCAGTTGCTCAATTACCTGGACAAAACGATGCGGGTATACCAGGTTATTTTACACAAGGTAATTCAGCTAGCGGTCTACCAGCTACAGTACCTGGTCAAGATTGGTTTAATGGTATCCAGGAAGAATTAATAACAATTATCCTGGCGGCTGGCATCACTCCGGATAAGGCGATAACAAATCAGATACTTCAAGCGATAAAAAGGATATCAAATTATTACAGTGTAACAACCGGCAGTGATAATGTTTATATGCTCACGCTTTCACCAGAGCCTGATGCCTATATTGAAGGCATGCCGATTATGTTTAAGGCGAGTTTTTCCAATACAGATGTGGCAACGCTCAATATTAATGGCCTGGGAGCTAAAGCACTAAAAAAGAACATCATCGACGCTCTTGAGCCAGGTGATATCCAGGCAAATAAAATCTATATAGTTATCTATGATGGAACAAACATCCAGGTGTTAAATCCGTCAATTACCAATCATAATATCAAGTCCATAACAGCAACTGTCAATGCCAACGCCCTTACCTTGGAAATAAACCCATGTACTTTAGATTTTCGTAATGCAACATTAACCAATGGCGTGCCGAATTCCCGTATCATTTCTTCCGCTTTATCCCTCATTGTTCCTTCAGGGGCAACGCTTGGCACCGGAAATGATGTAGCCGCCCGCCTTGTATTATTAGCGATAGATAATGCAGGAACTGTCGAGACCGCCATTGTTAATTTGGCTGGAGGAAATAATCTTGATGAAACAACTTTGATTTCTACAACCGCAATCAGCGATGCAGCCGACTTAAATAACGTTATTTACTCAGCAAATGCACGAACTAATGTACCATTTCGTATAGTTGGTTTTATCGATATTACGGAATCAGCTGCCGGAACCTGGGTAACTGGCCCAACATTGGTACAGGGCTGCGGTGGACAAGTATTGGCGGCTTTATCCAGTATCGGATATGGACAGACTTGGCAAAACGTAACCGCAAGCAGGGCATTAGGGACAACATATTACAACACAACGGGGAAGCCAATATTAATAAGTGTAAGCATATCGTATAGCGCATTAGTTGATGGGACATGCACTGTAAATGGAGTCGTGGTGGTTAGAAATGGAAGCGGCGGTTCTCAAACAGGTATATTAAATGCAATCGTTACAATAGTCCCTCCTGGAGGATCTTATGTAATCAGCAATAATGGTACTGTCCAATACTGGGTAGAGATGCGTTAAAAAAAGGAGAGTAAAAATGTCATATTATAAAGATAAAAACATGAAATTACACTATTTAGATGATGAAAAGGATGAATATCTTTTACCTCATGAGTTGAATTGCGTGAGGATTACCAATGATGAAGCTAAAGCAATTCAGATCAGTCTTTCCGGAAAAATTAAACCTTTTTGGAACGGAACTGACTTTATTGAAACGGCTTTAGTATTTCAGGGTATTGAAGTGAACTCTAAAGCTGATGTCGATAATATAACCCGTCAGCGAATTGTAGCTTTAGGCGAAGAAAAAGCAAAAACAGAGAAATTAATTGCAGGAAGCGGCGAATGTCCTATCTGGGATGCATTTATCCTTGCTCGTGCGTCGATATGCCAAGATGGCGATGTGTTTATTGCGGCAAACAATCTGATATAAATAAAAAACGGCGGACAGTAATCCAGGGAGTTGGCCCTCCCCAGACCAGGCGCTTGAACGCCTAACAGGATATCCCGCTACCATCCACCGCAAACGAATGTAAGGAATATAGCAGGTTATCCTCAAAAAAACAAATCTGAGGAGGAACTTCATGAAAAAAAGTTTTTTGGCGTACATGGGAGGAAAATCATTACTAGCGAACAAAATCATACCAAAGATTCCGGATCATAAATGCTATTGCGAGGTATTTGCCGGTGCGGCTTGGCTGCTTTTTAAAAAAGAAGAATCCGAGACTGAAATAATTAATGATATTAATATTAATCTTGTAACTTTATATAGAGTTATAAAACATCATTTAGAGGAATTCATTAGATATTTAAAATGGATTTTGGTTGCAAGAGATGAGTTTGATCGGTTTAAAAATGAGAATCCGGAAACGCTTACCGATATTCAGAGAGCTGTACGGTTTTATTACTTACTTAAATCCGGATTTGCCGCCCGGATAGAAAATCCTTCGTTTTCAGTGGCTGTAACATCTAAACCTCGTTTAAATCTGCTGAGAATTGAAGAAGAATTGTCTGCTGTACATCTAAGGTTATCTCGTGTTTATGTTGAAAATCGGCCATATCAAACCATATTTGAACGCTTTGATCGTTCGGATACCTTCTTCTATATCGATCCCCCTTATTTCAATTGCGAGGATTATTACGGCAAAGGAATATTTTCACGTTCAGATTTCACCATATTAAGGGATATTCTTAATAAAATTGCCGGTAAATTCATCATGTCTATTAATGATGCTAAAGAAATCCGGGAGCTATTTAAAGATTTTAAAATTGAAACGGTCAACACGACCTACTCGGCAGGCGGGGCGAACAAGAAAAAGCAGGTTCAAGAACTTCTAATCATGAATTATTAATCCAAAATGGTAGAAAAGGAGGTAGGATTCTGATAAGTCATACCTCCTTTTCAAATAAAATTTGATACAATCAAATGATTTTGGGAAGTGTTTTATCGCATTTTCGGGCGCTTCCTTATCTCAACGCTGCTGTAAGCGGACAATGTGGCTGCCGTTATGGTTACCGCCTCACTCCCTGCATTCGCTAAAATCGGCACAAAAATCGATGTAAGCGTTTCTTCTTTAGGGTCATCAAAAAGTCTTTTGGGAGGCACGCTCCTGTTAACTCCGCTTCGCGGTGTTGATGGTGAAGTGTATGCCGTAGCGCAGGGAGCTGTTACATTGGGAGGATTTTCAGCGAGCGGAGCCGCGGGAAGCGTATCAAAAAATCATACTACGGCCGGTAACATTTCCAACGGGGCACTTGTGGAAAAAGAACTTAAATATGATTTTGATCAAAGGCGGTCGCTGGTAATTAATTTACTGCGTCCCGACTTTACAACCACTTCCAGAATGGCGGCAACAATTAATAAAATCATATCTTTTGTTGAAGCAAAACAAATAGATTCCATTTCAGTTTCCGTAAAAGCAAGAGATTCATTTGAAGGATCTTTGTCCGAACTTATTTATTTTGTTGAATCTCTAGACGTTCCGGTCGATGCCGCCGCTATTGTCATGTTAAATGAAAAAACCGGTACGGTGGTTATGGGCGACAATGTGCGTATATCAACAGTGGCAATCGCCCATGGAAATCTCAGTATTCAGATCAAAGAGGATGCCAAGGTATCACAACCGATGCCCTTTGCTCCCGGAGCTCCTGTTGGCGGCACCCTTCCTGCTTTGGGTCCCGGAGGCACAACCGTTGCTCCCGGCGGACAAACAGTGGTCGTTCCTCAAACCACGATAAATGC
>JBDKVD010000249.1:0-3020 GCA_039679325.1 Smithella sp. | reverse complement strand
AAGGCTTTGCGGTAGTCGGCAAGGACGTTGACTGATTCTTCCACCCACTGGCCGGCACGCTGTCGTCCCCTTTCCAGAACGACAATATGTGCTTTTGCCGTATAGGGGCTGCCGAAATATCGTTCGGGGATGTTTGCGCCGGTCCAGACATAATTCAGTGTACTGTGAGGCGGGTATTTACCGTAAATAACTTTGGAGGCGTTATACATCAAACGTTCACCCAGAGAGGCGTGGGCGGGATCATACTGAAACATGACGTAAACGCGAATGGGATAGTCGTCTCCCGCTTTTTCCTTCGGGTTGCCGCGATCGGAAAGCTGCGTCACTTTCCAGCGCCATTTGATGCGGGGATATTCATAAATATTAAAAGTCCGGCGATAAACAATAGCCGAAGCAGAGGCATGGCTTTCAGCTTTCAGAACTGTTTTTTCTCCATCCGCAACCAAAGTATATTTGGAATGGGTTTTTATTTTCGGAAAAGTCAGTGGTTCCCAGTCCGCCAGAGTATTGAAATTTACACGAAAGAGAGTCTTCTGCTCTGCTTTCACAATTGCCGCTGTGGCAAGTATAATAAAGATAAAAATCAGTAAAAGAGTCTTTTTCTTCATACAGTACACCCCAGACTTTCCTAATTGTCGGATTTTGCCGGTGTTCCTGTGCAGGATGATCCGGCCCCGGCCCTGCAGCCGTAACAATGGTTGCCGGTAACAATCCGGCGCGTTGCCAGTTTTGGAAAATTCAGGCACTGATTGGTATAGGCGTCAATACAATACGGGCATTTCTTCGTGGTAGCCACGGCCGGTGCGATGAGAGCCTTTTCCCTTGCCGACAGAGCGCCCGCATTTGTTGCTTCTCCATAGTAATCGAAATACTTCCGTCCATGTGTCGGAGAATATTCCCCTATATCAGCAAAATCCGCCAGATCTTTTTTCTCATAATAGTCAGCCGTAATACAATTAATCCTTTCTTGATTTTTTATCAGCCACAGGAGGTTTATTGTCTCCAATTTTGCGGAAAAACGGGCGCAGGGCAAGAGGAACCAGGAAAGCAACGGCCGCAATTGCAATACCGATAATGACCCCCTTGATATTTCCCCGCATGATCAATTCACCCAAAGAGCTGCCGAAGGCGACAAAAGCAATACATGCCGGCAGCATGAAAACAAATGTGCTCCAGAGGTATTGGAGAAAAGCGATAGGGGTCAAACCGAAAAGATAATTAAGCAGGTTAAAGGGGAAAACAGGGATCAGGCGTGTAAAGGCTACGGCCTGCCAGCCATGCTGGTTCACTTTATCCTGGAGCCATTGCCAGCGCTCCGGTGAAACCTTGTTTTTTATAAAATCCTGAAGAAGATAGCGGGATAGAAAAAAGGGCAGACAGGCGCCGATTGTTGCTCCGGTAATGGAAAATACAACACCCCAGACAGGCCCCCAGAAAAAACCGGCCGCCAGGGTAATAGGAATGCTGGGCAGAAAGAGTCCGGGGGCAACGGCATAGATGCCGAGAAAGATCACGGGAGCTAAGACGGGATTTCGCTCCAGGAGATCCATCAGTTTTTCCGCTGAAAATATATGCTGCGAGGTTAAGTAAAAGCCGACTGCAATAAGCAGTGCAATGCTCAGCAAAATAAGCAACTTCGGTATATTGAGCCTGACCCTGCCCGCCAGAACCAGACGGTTGATCCATTGCGCCGCCGGAGAGGGAACCTTCTTACGCGGTTCAACTCCGGCCAGGCATTCCAGAAGATGTACAGCTTCCACGCCCCGTTTCAGAAAACGATTCTGACAGCCTGCACAATATGTGACAATCGTCCTGCCGTTCCCTTCTTGAACAATCCGCTCCAGAAATCGATCCGCCAGTTCCGGGGAAGTGGTGGTTAAGCCGCAGCCCGAACCGCAGCAAAGAGGCTCTGATCTTTCCACTTTGCCGTCGGATGCACGCGATGGATAAACATGATTAATAACATCCCTGGCGGCGTCGGGGATGTTTACCCAACGTGAGGAAGGGCAGGGGTGATGAAGATAAATTGCACCGTGTTCGTCTTGCTGCTGTTTAAATATCTCCGGAGGAAGCACCTCCAGAATGAAGCCGACTTGAATGTTCTGGAGATATTTCGATAAAAGTTTATGACAATTCAGACAGCCGGAAATTACTTTTTTCACGCCGCTATCCAGCAGACGTTTGTTAATTTCCTGTAAAGCAGTTAAGGCCGTTTGAGAGTCGCCCAGCTCAAACACAGGGTCATGGCAGCAGTCCAGTACCAGACCGACTTTCTGCTCAAGATGACGGCCCAGGATGTCCTGTACTTTACGGATCAGCTCCGGTCGGTTTGCGGGCATGCCGCACCCCGGCCAGAAGACTGTATCCGCAATTCCATAAAAAGAAAATGGAAATCCATGCCCGGCTTTGGCAAATGCCTTCGCGTCATCCAGCGCCTTGCGGACGGAGGACGACATCTGATTCTCTCGAACCAGCCGCTGTTTTGTTTCTAAAAAGGCTGCCGCCGGTGACAGACCTAATGGACACACGGCCTCGCAACGGCGGCAGGAAGTACAATAAAAAGTCGCTTCGGGAGGATCCAAAAGAATCTTGTGCGGCGTCCCAAACTCGGAAAGAAAGGGACAAACCTCGGCGCAGGTACCGCATCCCAGGCAACTTCCATTGAAATCGGACAATTATTTCACCTTACCAACCGGATAATCCGCCTCAGCCCAGGCCTTTATTCCGCCCGGATGGCGATAGACATTTTTGTAGCCTAATTTTGTAGCCCACATGGCTCCGTTGTGGCTGCGGGTGCATTTTACGAAGCCGCAATAAAAAACGATAAGACGGTTTTTATCCGGGCCAAGAATCTTTATCAGTGCATCTTTGGTTTTGTCGTCCAGTTGCGTCATCTCGGGAATCGGGAACTCCATTTGCACAGCACCGGGAATGTGCTGTTTCTTATAGCTTCCTTCAAAGGGCATGGTGTCTACGATGAGCATGGGTTTTTTCGCATCAATCCAGCTTTTCAATTCCTG
>JBDKVD010000248.1:0-2383 GCA_039679325.1 Smithella sp. | reverse complement strand
GCTGCCAACATAATTGCAGCAATAATAAATGAAGAGCATAAAATATGTATGGATATACATTGTATGCCGCATTGTGGAATCGAAGTCTTTTTAGGCAAAGGACTCTGTGTTGTCGGCGGAGAAGTATCAACGCGGGTCTACATTGATATTGAAAAAAATGTGCGCGAAACTGTCTTGAAAATCGGCTATAGTGATTCGGCACTTGGTCTCAACGGCAGTTCCATGGGAATTCTCAATACCATCATTCCACAATCTCCCGATATCAATATAGGTACCAGAGCCGATTTAGGAAAGCATAAGGAAATAGGGGCAGGTGACCAGGGGATCATCTATGGCTTTGCCTGTGATGAAACTCCCGAACTCTTGCCGCTGCCGTACGTTTTAGTCAATCGAATGATGCGGGCTTTTGAAGATTGCGGCAATCCTGTTTTTGCCCCGGACGGAAAAGGACAAGTTACCGTAGACTATGATGAGAATATGCGTCCTCTCCGGGTAGCCACAGTTTTAATGTCCAATGCCATTGATTACCGCAAGGTTCCGGAAAAATTCCGCTCCGCGGTGGAAGATCAGGCAAGGCAAATTGCCATGGATTGTCTTGCCGATTGGGTGGATAATAAAACAGTCTTTTTGTTCAATCCTACAGGTGAATGGAATGCGGTTAATTCCTGCTCTGCCGCAGACTCCGGTGTTACCGGGCGCAAACTGGTCGTGCAGCTCTATGGCGGATATCCCGGAGCGCAACCGGGCGGCGGTTCCATTGTTAATAAATCACCGGAAAAAGTGGATTGTTCTGCCGTCTTCGGCTCCCGTTATGTGGCCAAGAATATTGTTGCAGCCGGACTGGCAACAAAATGTTCTGTTCAACTGGCTTATGCAATCGGCATGGCTCAGCCGATTTCAATTTATATCAATACCTTCGGTACGGGAACAGTGCCGGACGAAAAGATTGCCTCTGCCATCAATACCGTTTTTGATTTGACTCCGGCGGGTATGATAGATAAATTTGATCTTCTAAACGGAGATATATATAAAAAATTGCCGAAAACATTATTCATGGATGAAAATTATCGTTGGGAAAAAACCGATCAGGTGGATAAAATAAAAGCAGTAATAAAATGATGAATTCGCAAAAAGTCGCAAAATTAACAATTCTCAGACGACCTCGTAAAAAGGCCGCAGGCAAGGCGCGCGAATCCTAAGGAATGAGGAGTACTTAGCGTACGCTGCAGTGACGAAGGATGAAGCGCAACGCAGCATCCGGTCTTTTTGCGAGGTCGTCAAAATAGTTGCTGTCAAATAAAATTAATGCGGAAAAGATATGGAGGGGTAAATGGCTTTTGAGGAAATTGATAAATCTTTAAAATACAAAGTTGCCGACATCTCACTGGCGGATTGGGGACGCAAGGAAATGCAGCTGGCGGAAAATGAAATGCCCGGTCTGATGGCAGTGCGAAAAAAATACGGCAAGAAAAAACCTCTCCGGGGCTTAAAAGTGATGGGCAGCCTCCATATGACCATTCAAACGGCCATGTTGATTGAAACGCTCAAAGAATTAGGTGCCGACATACGATGGGCATCGTGCAATATTTTTTCTACTCAGGATCATGCGGCGGCAGCCATTGCCAAATCCGGTTCGGCTGCTGTTTTTGCCTGGAAAGGTGAAACACTGGAAGATTACTGGTGGTGTACGGAACAGGCGTTAACCTGGCCCGACGGTTCCGGCCCGGATTTAATAGTTGACGACGGCGGCGATGCAACATTATTCATCCATCAGGGAGTAAAAATCGAACGCAATCCTGAAATACTTAAAGATAAAATCGATAATAAAGAATTTAAAATTGTTGTTTCCCGGTTGGAACAATCTCTAAAAAGTGACCCCCAGCGTTGGCAGAAAGTTGCCGCCAGTGTTCGCGGCGTATCCGAAGAAACCACGACCGGTGTGCATCGTCTTTACCAGATGCAGGCCGCAGGCGAACTGTTGTTCCCGGCGATCAACGTCAACGATTCCGTGACGAAATCAAAATTTGATAATCTCTACGGCTGCCGCGAATCTCTAGTTGACGGCATTAAAAGAGCAACGGATATAATGGTTGCCGGTAAGATCGCCGTTGTTTGCGGTTACGGTGATGTCGGCAAGGGCTGCGCCCAATCCATGCGGGGACTTGGGGCCCGTGTGATCATTACCGAAATTGATCCGATTTGTGCGCTGCAGGCGGCGATGGAAGGATATGAAGTCCGAACACTGGACGAAGTGGTTTCTGTTGGGGATATTTTTATTACCACGACGGGTTGTTGCGATGTCATCACCGGCAAACATATGGAGATGATGAAAGATGAAACCATTGTCTGCAACATCGGTCATTTTGACAGTGAAGTAGATATG
>JBDKVD010000247.1:0-4181 GCA_039679325.1 Smithella sp. | reverse complement strand
CGAATGGCGGATAACAGACTCGGCGACCGAACCCAGAAAACCTCCTTTTTTCAAATGAAAATGTTCACCTCTCTTGGCCATAACGATGAAATCGGCATCCCGGGCTTCTTCGGTAATTACTTCATTGATTTTACCAATTACCTTTTTAGTTTCCACTTTCAGACCCTTCCAGCGGCAGTGCTCACGAAAACTATTCAGAACAAAATCCGCTTTTTCATTGAGCGATGCCTCCACAGCGTCAAAAAAGCCGTCATACGGCGGCATAGCTGCTGCACCGGAAATATCCGTCAGCATTGGTCCCTGAAGTAAATTAACATCCATGACGTGAAGGGCGTTGATGGTGGAATTAAGCTTGAGGGCGATATAAATGCCATATTCTACGGCGACATCACTATTGGCGGAACCATCAACAGGGATGAGGATTTTATTTGTTCCGACGATCATTTGCCTCCAAATCAAAAATAATTATTTATTTTTTTTCTTATTATAATCAGCCAAATCATCCAGCAGTCCGGTAATATCTTTTTCTTCTACGTCTTCGGAGTAACCCTCGGCATATTCTTCATCCGGGGCCGGGTAAGCGTAAAATTTACCGACCAGCTTTCCGTCCCGGTAAGCGGCTTTTTCTTTTGTTGCGCCGTTTTGAAAATAGGCGATGTAGTCACCAGTGCGTTTATCCTTTTGAAAAGCGCCCTTTTCTTTTACCTGGCCGGTACTGTAGTAAGCAATATATTCTCCGTCAAATTCTCCGCCTTTGAAATTTTCTTCAACTTTTATCTGCCCGGTTTCGAAGTAGGACCGGTAAAGACCATCAAGCTTACCATCTTTGTAATTTTCTTCTTCCTTTATTTTCCCGTTTTCATGATAAGAAACGTACCTGCCTTCCAAGTGGTCATTGACGAAGGTTGCCTGTTCCCGTATCTGTCCGCTTTCGTAGTATGATGCTGCTTCTCCGTTTCTCTTGCCGTCGGCGAAATGCAGATGCGCTATGATCCGGCCATCTTGAAAATAAGAAGTATATTCACCTTCAATTTTACCGTCTTTGATGAACATAAGTTCTTTCAATGTGCCGTCGGGATAAAATTGCTTTTTTTCTTCCCCGTCCTTGTTGGTTTTAGTCATAAATAATAGCCGCCTGTAATGTTGAGGTATATGATATGCAAAATTTTTAAACAATCCTTATCCATAATGCAATTAAAAAGAAGTGAATTTTCAGTAAAATTAAACTATTTTTTCCTGCAAGAGGCGATTAAAGTTTGACAGTCGGATAATATATTTTCTATAATAAACATTTAAAATTATACTAAAGAGCATAGTTGATGTTAATTTCTGATTTAGATACTTCAAGAGTTGCGATTATCGGGCCCGGCCGGCTGGGAACATCTTTTGCCTATAAACTTGACCGTGACAATAAACAAGTGTCAATTTATTACCATGATTCCGGGGTATGTAAAGCGATAAACAAAGATCGCATAAATCCTATTCATTTAACCGGGGATCTGGCCCAGCGGTTGGGGGGGCTGGAAAATGTCCCGCGCTTTTCATCCAAGTTATACGCAACCAATGACTTGGAACATATTGTCGAAAACAACGATTTTATTCTCCTGGCCATAACCATGAACCGCCTGCCGGAGCTGCTTAATTATCTCAAGCCGATGCTGGCCAAAAAAGCAGGCGATACCTGCCTTATTTCTCCGATTAAAGGCTTGATTTCCGACGAAATTTCCAAAGAGTTGATTACACCTTCGCAGCTGATCAACAATAATCTTTTCCGATTAAAGCATAAATACCAGGTCGTATGTATCGGGGGGCCTTTTTTCGATATTGATATTGCTCTGGGCAATCCTGTCTGTGTAACCATTGCCGGAAAAAGGCGCATCGCCGGTATTATCAGGAATGACTTGTTTAAATTTAACCGCAAAGAATTAAGCTCTTATTATAACTTCGATATCGTCGGTGTTGAAGCCTGCGGCGCCCTGAAAAATATTGTAGCCAATATCAAAGGAATAACCGATTCGCTGGATCTGGGTGATTCCATTCCCGGTACCATCTTTGCCCGTTCCGGAGTGGAAATCCGTTCTCTGTCTCGCCTCCTGGGCGGAAGTTTCCAGGCCTTTCACAGTCAGGCGGGCGTTGGTGATATGTATGTTACAGTTTCTTCCATGGCCAGTAAGAATTACCGCTATGGGAAATATTTTTATGAGCTCTATACCGGCAATCCCATAGAAACAAACTTGCGTGTTCTGGAAAAGATTGACGGGACGCCGGAAGGTCCCAATACCATCAGGAACGTTTACAAGTATTTAGACAAGAAAAACATGTACAGCCCGCTCTTTGCCTGCGCCCATCATATATTTAACGAAGCGGAAGACAAAAACGCAATTCGGGATTTGATAATCAATGCCTGTCAATATGATAAGAGGAGCCAGGAATATATCGGGCCTCTTTCCAGGTTTATGTACCGCATTATGCCTAATTACTGGTATCGCCGGGACAAGGAAGTATTATTTTAATTAATTTAAAGGAGAATTTTATGAATCAGGTCAAAGTATTGCTGGAAGACCAGGAAATACCCCGGCAATGGTACAACATTATGGCGGATTTGCCGACGCCGATGAAACCGCCGCTGCATCCCGGAACGGGTCAGCCGGTGACCCCCGATGATTTGGCGGCGATTTTTCCGATGAACATTATTGAACATGAAGCCTCCTCTCAGCGCTGGATCGATATTCCCGATGAGGTTTTGCAGAAATATTTGCTGTGGCGGCCTTCTCCTCTTTACCGGGCACGCAATTTTGAAAAGCTGCTTGGTTGTCCGGTTCAGATTTACTACAAACATGAAGGAGTCAGTCCTGCCGGATCGCATAAACCCAATGCCGCCATTCCGATGGCTTATTTCAACAAGGTGGCCGGCACCAAACGGCTTACCACGGAAACCGGCGCCGGCCAGTGGGGCAGCGCCCTGTCCATGGCCTGCCAGATGTTTGAACTGGAGTGCCGCGTCTACATGGTCAAGGTCAGCTATGAGCAGAAACCGTACCGTCGCCTGATGATGAATACCTGGGGAGCCGAATGCATCGCCAGTCCCAGCAATCTGACCCAGGCCGGCAGAGATTTTTTGGCCAAATACCCCGATTCCCCCGGTTCACTGGGCATTGCCATCAGTGAAGCCATTGAAGATGCCGTCACCAGCGAAAAAAAGACCCATTACGCTCTGGGCAGCGTGCTCAATCATGTGTTGATTTACCAGTCTATCATTGGTCTGGAAGCGAAAAAACAGATGGAAAAAATCGGCGTTTATCCGGACGTCGTAATGGGCTGCTGCGGAGGCGGCAGTAATTTTGGCGGAATTATCGCGCCGTTCATCTGTGATAAAATCAACGGTAAAAATGTTAAAGTGGTTGGCGCAGAACCGGCGTCCTGCCCGACTATGACCAAAGGTCCGTTCGCCTATGACTTCGGTGATCTGGCGCAAAAAACACCGTTTTTACCAATGCATACTCTCGGTCACGATTATGTCCCCGCCCCGATTCACGCGGGTGGCCTGCGGTACCATGGCATGGCGCCGATTGTCAGTCATCTGGTGGAGGAAAAACTGGTTGAACCGAGAGCCTATGACCAGTTAAAAACATTTGATGCCGGCATCAAATGGGCGCGTTCGGAAGGCTTTATTCCCGCGCCGGAGACCAATCATGTTATTGCGGCGGTTGTGGATGAAGCAATGCGCGCCAAAGAAGAAGGCAAGGAAAAAGTGATCCTCTTTAACTGGAGCGGCCACGGCCTGGTGGATATGGCCTCCTATGATGCTTATATGTCCGGCAAACTCGAGGCTTATGAACTTCCTGATGCGGAAATTGAACGGGCGTTACAGGCAATCAAGGATTTTCCGAAGCCTTAGACGGCAGTCAATAGGAATTTTGATTCCTATAAGCCGGTATTTTTTAAACTGCAAAGAAGAGTAACTCTATTTACTTCCCCGTCGGGAGAGGCGGGGAAGTAAATCATGTAAATCCTGAATGTCGTTTCGGGAAAGTTTTACGGATCAACTAACTTGTCCGCAATCTTTTCATGGATTAACCTCGATGCCACATTATTGCCCGTCACGCCGACGAAAACTGCCACGGAAGTAGAATCCTTGTCTATGTATTCAATGGAGATGCTGACTTTTTCATCCTGAATGA
>JBDKVD010000246.1:0-4080 GCA_039679325.1 Smithella sp. | reverse complement strand
AGTGCTATGATTTCCGCCGGATTTCTCTCAAGGAGATTGCCGCGAATTTACAAAAAGTGGCTGAGGCCGAAGAAATCCAAATAAGCGAGGCCGCGCTTTCCTGGATCGCTGAAGCCGGCGACGGCAGTATGCGGGATGCCCAGAGTATTTTTGATCAGGTTATATCTTATGCCGGACTTAATATCAGTGATGCGGACGTCGAAGATATTCTGGGGCTTGTTGACCGCCGATATCTTTTACGTCTTTCGGAATCTGTTTTGCAAAGAGATGCCGGTGCCTGTCTGATTATCCTGGAAGAGGCTTATTTGGCCGGGCTGGATATGAGGCAATTATACCAGATGATGCTCAAGCATTTCCGCAATATGCTTTTAGTCAAGATTGCCGGCGACGGCAGTTCTTCTTTTGATATCAATGCCGAGCAAATTGAAGCACTGAAGAAGCAGGTAAATAATGCTGCACGGGAAACACTGCAGCGGTATCTGCAGATTCTGATCGGGGAAGAAGACAGCTTCCGCCGGAGCCAGGAAACAAGGTTAAAACTGGAAACAATCATAGTCCGGATGGCTTATCTGGAGCCGGTAATTCCCCTTGGTGAAATCATATCGACTATTGAAATCATTGAGCAAAAACTGCAACAGGGATTGATTGGCGGAGAGAACAGCCGTGAACAGGAATTACATGAACCGCCGTCGATAAAAATGCCGGCAGCAGCGGTCAGAACAATTCCGGAAGAAGATGATATTGCAGCTTCTGTTGACGTGCCGGGTAAACAGCTCACAGAAGAGAGACAGGCAACAAACCCTGCTGAACTTTCTGATAATTTTAAAAATTTCATCAAGAAAGAAAATCCGATCTTAGGGGCCAAGATTGCGTCGGCGGAAACTATTGATTTTGGGGACGGCAGTTGCACTCTTGTTTTTCCTAAAGGATATATTTTCCTGGAAGATATCAGGGGTAAAGAGCAACAGGAACAACTAAAGCAAATGGCCAAAGAATTTTGTCGCCGGGATGTAACGCTCAAGATAACAACAATTAATGTTGATAAAACCGGTATTAATGTCGACAATGGGCGAGGCAAAGCCAACAATATAAATGATATTAAGCGGGAAGCGATGAATCATCCGCTTTTGCAGAAGGTTTTGGATGAGTTTGCCGGTGCAGAGATCGTGGATATCAAAACAAGAACCGAGAAAAAACAGGAGGTATAAAAAAGTGCATAATCTGGGCAATATAATGAAACAGGCAAAAAAAATGCAAGAGAGGATGGGGAAACTGCAGCAGGAATTAGAGGCAAGAACTGTTGAAGCACAGGCCGGAGGCGGTATGGTGAAAGTCGTGGTCAACGGAAAATTTGAAATTGTTTCCCTGCAAATTGAGAAGGATGTAGTCAACCCCGATGATATAGAGATGCTGCAAGACTTGATTGTTGCGGCGGTTAATGAAGGAATCCGCAAGACACAGGAGATGACCTCGCAGGAAATGTCAAAAATTACCGGCGGGTTGAACATTCCCGGATTGGGCATGTAAAGATTGTTTTATGAAAGCATACGCCCAACCAATTAAACGCCTGATCTCCGAACTGGCGAAGCTTCCCGGCATTGGTGAAAAAACAGCCGCGCGACTGGCCAATTATATTTTGCGGGCTACGGAAGATGATGTCCGCAAACTTGCGGATAGTATTGTGGAGGTTAAGCGCAAAATAAAGCTGTGCCGGATTTGTTTGAATCCGACGGAAGATGATATTTGTCATATTTGTCAAGATGAAACTCGTGATCAAAATGTAATTTGCGTTGTGGAAGAGCCGGATGCCCTGGCCGCAATCGAAGAAAGCGGCGTATTTCACGGAACTTATCATGTTTTGCATGGGGCTTTGGCACCACTCGACGGCATTGGTCCCGAGCATTTACGACTCAGTGAGCTGCTTGTGCGGATCGCCGGCGGGCGCATTGAAGAAATAATTCTGGCCACCAATCCCAATGTCCACGGCGAAGCGACTGCTTTGTTGATTACCAACATGCTCAAAGAGAAAAATATCAAAATAACCCGTATTGCCATGGGTGTGCCCATGGGTGGCGATTTAAAATACATTGATAAAATGACCATTTCCAAGTCGCTGGAGTTTCGTCGCGGCATATAGCATGGCGCCATAAAGCGGCCATATGCGGCGTTGTGCTTCATCTCTCGTCACTGCGGCCTACGCAAAAGTAGGCCTCATTCCTCAAGATTCGCACGCCTTGCCTCCGGCCATTTTATGACGTCATGCTAACGATACTCTTGACTGATTTTTTCAAGGATGAATATGGAAAAGAAAACAGGAAGAACCGTCCGCCGGATTGGCGCTAAACGTGTTACCGCAGCTGTAAAGAAGCTTTTCATCGAAGCAAATACGGACTTGGGTGCTGATGTTATTGCCTCGTTGCAGACGGCTTTGAAAAAAGAAGAATCAGCGGTTGGCAGGCATGTAATTGAAAAGATAATCGAAAATGCCGGCATTGCCTGCCGGGAGAACATGCCTATCTGTCAGGATACCGGACTGGCGGTGGTTTTTGTGGAAATAGGGCAGGACGTCCACATTGTTGGCGGCGATTTACGTTCATCTGTTGAAGAAGGTATAAGGCAGGCTTATGCAGACGGTTATTTGCGTAAGTCCGTTTGTGATCCGCTGTCGCGAAAAAATACCGAGGATAATACTCCGGCGATAATTCATTTTGATATTGTTGCCGGCAACAGGTTGAAAATTATTGCGATGCCTAAAGGAGGCGGCAGCGAGAACATGAGCGCCGCTCAAATGCTGACACCGGCGGCAGGCGCCGAGGGTATTAAAAAAGTGGTTCTTGAAAAGGTAAGGGAGGCCGGCGCCAACCCCTGTCCACCGGTAATTGTCGGCGTCGGTATTGGCGGATCATTGGAACAGGCCTGCATACTCGCGAAAAAAGCTCTTCTACGACCGGTAGGAGAGGAAAACAGAACTGATGAACGTTTGGTGCAAATGGAAAAAGATTTATATGCTTCCATCAATAAACTGGGTATCGGGCCTGGAGGTTTAGGAGGTCGTGTGACGGCATTGGCGGTGCATATCGAAATGATGCCCTGCCATATTGCTTCGTTGCCGGTGGCAGTAAACATCCAGTGCCATGTAGCGCGGCATAAAGAAAAAACTTTGTGAGGAATGTATTGTTTTGACTGCACAAGAAATACGGCGACATATACAGACACCGCTAACAGATGAAGTAATTGCTTCACTCAATATCGGAGATATGGTTTTACTCAGCGGAGATGTCTACACGGCTCGGGATGTCGCCCATCGAAGACTTTATGACGCCCTGGAAAAAGGAGAAAAGCTGCCGATCGATCTGGCGGCAGCGATTATCTTCTATGCCGCTCCTTCGCCGACTCCTCCCGGCAAAGTTATCGGGTCAATCGGTCCTACAACAAGTTATCGGATGGATTTTTTTACTCCGAAATTAATCGAAAACGGTTTAAAGGGGATGATCGGCAAGGGCAACCGGTCGCTGGAAGTTGTGGCTGCTATAAAAAAATATGGCGCCGTTTATTTTGGCGCCATCGGCGGTATTGCCGCGCTGACCGCTAAATGCGCTAAAAAAGTTGAACTGGTCGCGTATGAAGATCTTGGTCCAGAGGCTATTCGGAAAATTACCATGGAAAATATGCCGTTGATTGTCGTGAATGACGCCCGGGGAAATGATCTGTATCAGGCTGCGCAAAAAAAATGGCATGTAATATGCTAATAATAAATGGATTTGTTTTTGCATGGAAGAAAAATATTGACAGGAATAGTCAAATATATTAGGAAAAACCGTTTTGTTTTGTAATAACTAACTCAGCAGGGGAGATAATCCATGATTGAAGTGAGATGGCACGGCAGGGGTGGCCAGGGAGCAGTAACATCCGTGGAACTGCTTGCTCAGGCTGCCATTGGAGTAGGAAAGTACGCTCAGGGCTTCCCCAGTTTTGGCCCGGAAAGAAGGGGGGCGCCGGTTGCTGCATTTAGCCGCATTGATGATAAAAAGATAAAAGTCCGTTCGGGGATTTATAAGCCGGATGTGGTTATAGTGCTTG
>JBDKVD010000245.1:0-5899 GCA_039679325.1 Smithella sp. | reverse complement strand
TCATCATGATTTTACCCTGTACGCCGGGGTTTCTTCCTACTGCGGAGCAAGCACCACTGGCTGCGGTACCAATACCAAGTCCAGCACCAACTGCGCCTATGCCCATGGAAATACCGGCGGCGACCATCGCGCCAACGGCAAAAATTGCTTTCGGGAAAGATTCAGCAGCCGGTGCTCCTGCTGCTTCTGCTGCGAAAACCAACGTGCTCGATACAAGCACAACAACCATTGCTGCTACTACTGTTAAAATTCTTTTAGCCATTGTTCAATTCCTTTCCTGATGTTGTATTGATTATTCTCCATGTGATATAAAACAAAAATTGGCCATATCAAATGAGGAAATAATTCTGAAACTGAAATCGTGCTATGCTTAAGCACAAAGCATGCCGTCGCGGCTGTAATCAAAATTAAATTGCCGATAATTGGGCTGAGACGACGGATTACGAAGAAGAAATAGATTGCAATTACTTGATATCGTTGCTAATTAATTTGTAAAGGGCAAATGACTGTCCATTGTGGAAGTGTGTGCCGGCCTGCTGTTTGTTATGTTAAAATTATCTTCTCTTTTTATGTTAATTTAACGTTTTGTTAAATTGAATTCAATAAAACGTTCAAAAGCGATAAATAATGGCTTTTATTTAATTCCTTCTTTACAGGGAAAAAATATGGTACAGGCTTCGTGCTTTTCCAACAAATTTTGCCTGATGGTATTTTTTTATGCCGAGAATTTTAGTTATTGATGACGATGCTGCTATTTGTAGGACACTGGAGTTCTGTCTTACGGAAGAAGGATACACTGTAGATACGGCTCAAAGCGGCACCGATGGTTTGAATAAATATGTAAGTAATCCCGCTGATGTGGTGATTCTGGATATTCGCCTGCCGGATGTTGACGGCTTCCAGGTTCTGGAAGATCTTAAGGAAGAAAACGAAAACGTAAAAGTAATAATGATAACAGCTTATTATGATATGGAAACAACAATCAATGCCATGAAGGGAGGGGCATTCGATTATCTCCATAAGCCGCTCAATATCGATGAATTGGATACGGCGATCAAAAGAGCTTTGAAATCTCTGGAAATGGAAAAAAAGATGGAGGGCCTTTTAGCCGCGCCGTCATGTAATTTCCGGGCGGGTGATATAATTGGTACAGGCAATGAAATGCGGGAAATTTTTAAGACGGTCGGCATTGTGTCGCAAAGCCGCACAACTGTATTGATTCAAGGTGAAAGCGGCACAGGAAAGGAATTGATTGCCAAGGTCATTCATCTGAACACTTCACCAGATGATCCATTCATAGCCGTTAATTGCTCGGCAATTGTCGAGACTCTGTTGGAGTCGGAATTGTTCGGTCACGAAAAAGGTTCATTCACGGGGGCAATCGCCCGCAAGCTCGGCAAGTTTGAACTGGCCCGTTACGGTACGGTTTTCCTGGATGAAATCAGTGAAATGTCTCTGAATCTGCAGGCCAAGCTTCTGCGTGTTCTACAGGAAATGGAATTTGAGCGGGTTGGCGGGAAAGATAAGATCAAGGTTAATGCCCGGGTTATGACCGCGACGAATAAGGATTTGAAGACATTGGTCAAAGAAGGAAAATTTCGTGATGATTTATTTTATCGGTTAAATATTGTATTAATTAATATTCCTCCCTTGCGATCAAGAAAACAAGATATACCGCCGCTAATTGATTATCTGCTGGCAAAAATCAATCTGGATTTACAAAAAAAGATTATCGGGGTGTCCGATGAAGTGATGGAAATATTTATGAACTATAACTGGCCCGGTAATGTCCGTGAGCTGGAGAATTTGTTGTTGCGCGCCTGCGTAGTTGCCAAAGGCCAGGTGTTGGGAATAAACGATTTTCCGGAACTGGGTTCAGAGGAAGGTGCGAATACCCTGAGAAGCACAAAAGGCAATGCCGGTGGCATAGAGGAAATATTTAAATCTTCCGAGCCGGGAAGGTTGCTGACGCTGGATGAGGTCGAAGATCTGTACATCAGAAAAATTATCCACGAAGCAGATAAAAATAAAGGTGAGATTTGTGAAATTCTCGGAATATCCCGGCCAACCTTCGAAAGGAAGCTGGAGAAGTACGGGATTGCCTTTGAGCGGGAATAGTTGGGCTGTTGAAAAACGCCTATCTGCGGCGTTGCGCTCCGTTCGCGTCGCTGCGACCTACGAATAAAGTAGGCCTCGCTCTGCGATACTCGCGCGCCTTGCATCTAAGCATTTTTGAACAGCCCCCAAAATAGTTAGTTTTTATTGAAAATATAACACCTTATTAGAATGAAAACTTAAGTTATACAATTTACCATACTTTGCTTTTAGGCGGTTAATTCAGGTATGAAAAAGGAAACTCTTTCAAGTGTCGTGTATAGACCAATCACAAGAATAAACAAAATATACGATCAAGCACTTCTGGAAACGAAAGCGGATGGTTATGGCACAAAAATAAATTCAAATTCGGAAGGCACAGCACTTATATTATCATACCATTTAGATATTGAAAGAGAAATGGTAATGTTATTGAGCTACTATTTTGCATATCGCCATAACAGAAAAGAAATTTGGGAATTACAAGAGTTAGTTTTAGGCGAGCTTGGTTTTGAGACAAAACGAAAACTGATGAAAAAACTCAAATTCTTTAACGGTGATAAGGAGGTTTATAAAAAGCTAGAATACCTAAATTTTGCTAGAAATGCAGTTGCACACACACCAATTTATTTAAGGCCCAAAATGAAAGTCTATAATGAAAAAGTTTTGACTAAAAAAGTAATTACAAAAATAAAAAGTGATTATCAAGAGTTGAGAAGAAAGTTTTATGCATTTGACTGGGCGCTTAGAGAGGGTCTTGATATTAAACACTGGTAGTTAGTGCTAAATTAAAGAAAGATTGTGGCGTATATTATTGAAAAAAATATAAGGTAAGATTTAAGGATTATCTTGAATAATGAAAATTACTAGTGCGGAATTTGTAAAAAGTGCGGTTTTGCCATCCCAGTATCCTCCGGCGACCATGCCGGAAATTGCATTTGCGGGACGTTCCAATGTGGGTAAATCGTCTCTGATCAATACGCTTGTGGGGCGCAAAAATCTGGCTAAAACCAGTAATACTCCCGGACGGACACAGTTGATAAACTTTTTTGCCATTAACGAAACTGTGTCTTTTGTGGACTTGCCGGGTTACGGATTTGCCAAAGTTTCCCGAGTGGTGAAGAGAGAATGGGGAGAGATGATCGAAGCTTATTTGAAAAACAGACAAAGTCTTGTCATGGTGGTCTTAATATTGGATATTCGCCGCGATCCCAATGATGATGACTTGTCGTTGCGGGACTGGTTGGAGGAGTACCGGATTCCCCACCTGTTTATTTTAACAAAAGTCGATAAGCTGTCCAATAATCAAGCGATCAACCGCAGACGTATTATTGAAAGAATTCTGCATGTATCCGCAGGCATAAAGCCCATTTTCTTTTCCGCTCTTACCCAGAAAGGCAAAAACGAAATCTGGCAAGTGCTGGATGCTCACCTGCAATCATTGGCAGGACAATAATATCCATGTTTTTAAGAGAAGTTTTAGAGATAACGATTTTTTTTGAAAAAAAAGCATTGTTTTTGCTTTTTATATTGAAAAGTTAAGAAATGCTGTAACAAATATGTGACAAGCAAGGTATCTCTTCTTGACAGAATGACTAAATTATGTTAGCCGTCTCAAGCTAATCTGGCTATCGTTCAGAAAAGTTTTTTAGGCTCTTACATAGAATATAGAGGTGTAATCAGGTGCTGAAAGATAACGAAAAAGTTGGTGCAGTAATGGTTGTTGGCTCGGGAATCGCCGGTATTCAGGCGTCCCTGGATTTGGCCAATTCCGGAATGAAAGTCTATCTGGTGGAAAACGGGATCAGTATCGGCGGTGTTATGGCACAGCTCGATAAAACATTCCCTACAAACGACTGTTCCGCATGTATCTTGTCCCCCAAGCTGGTAGAAGTAGGCCGTCATCCCAATGTGGAAATCATGACCCGTCGTACAGTCGAATCGGTCGAAGGAGAACCCGGTCGCTTTAAAATAAAAATGACCAGGGCTCCGCGCTTCGTCAATCTGGATAAATGTACCGGTTGCGGCGATTGTGCCAATGTTTGCCCGGTTTCCGTCCCTGCCGGATTCAACGGCAACTTAAGTGAAAGAAAAGCAATTTATCGCCATTTCCCGCAGGCAATTCCCAGTGGTTTTGCAATCGACAAACTGGGAACGTCGCCCTGTAAGGCTACTTGCCCCACGCATATCAGCGTGCAAGGTTATGTTGCTTTGATCGCAGCCGGTAAGTATAAAGAAGCGCTGAAGCTCATTAAAAAAGACAATCCTTTCCCCGTGGTCTGCGGTCGTGTATGTAACCATCCCTGTGAAACAGCTTGTATGCGCGGTAAGGTGGATGATCCCATCGATATTATGCATCTGAAGCAGTTTGTTGCCGACCTGGATCTGAATTCGGATACGCGCTATTTGCCGGAGAAGAAAGAAAGTAAAGGTAAGAAAGTGGCGGTTGTCGGAGCCGGTCCTTCCGGACTTACCTGTGCTTACTATCTGGCCATTGAAGGTTACGATGTAGAGGTTTTCGAAGCGTTGCCGGTAGCTGGCGGCTGGATGGCCGTCGGTATTCCCGAATATAGACTTCCCAAAAATGTTCTCAATGCGGAAATCAAAGTCATTGAAGATTTAGGCGTAAAAATTCACCTCAATAAAAAGATAGGTAAAGATATTTCCTTCGATAAACTCAAGAGCGACTATGACGCCGTCTTTATCGGTTGCGGCACCATGAAGAGCAGTAAGCTCAATATCCCTGGTGAAGATATGCAAGGCGTGATCCATGGTGTGGATTATCTGATGCAGATTAATCTGGGTAAGAAAATTGCTCTCGGAGATAGAGTTGCCGTAGTCGGCGGCGGTAATGTTGCCATGGATGCCGTTCGGACCGCTGTCCGTACCGGTTCCAAGGACGTCTTCATTCTCTATCGCCGAACCCGTGCAGAAATGCCCGCTGCGCCCGAGGAAATCGAAGAGGCCATTGAAGAAGGCGTTGATATGAAATTCCTCGTTGCCCCCAAGCGCGTGGTGGGCAAAGACGGAAAGGTGACCGGTATTGAATGCACCCGCATGGAACTGGGCGAACCTGATGCCAGTGGCCGCCGCCGCCCCATCGAGATAAAAGGATCAGAGTTTATTGTTGAATGTGACGCAATTGTTCCGGCTATAGGTCAGGAAGCAGATTTGTCCTTCATTACCAAAGAAAGCGGCGTTTCCATCAACAGATGGAATAATGTTGACGCTGATGACATTACTTTTGCAACGAACATTGCCGGTGTTTTCTCTGGTGGAGATGTTGTCACTGGTCCCCAGACAGTTGTTAAGGCTGTTTTTGCCGGTAAGGAAGCAGCCAAATCCATTGATCTTTATCTCCGCGGTGAGGATATAAAAGCCGGTCGTGAAAAAGACTGGTCCGCAGATTTGGCGGACAAAGCTGATTTGTCCGATGTCGCCAAGGTTCGTCGTGAAAAATATCCGCTTATGAAACCTGAAGAGCGTAAAACCAATTTTCAGGAAGTAGGGATTGGTTTTGATGAAGCCCAGGCGATTGCAGAAGCTACTCGCTGTCTTGCCTGCGGTATCTGTTCAGAGTGTTATCAGTGCGTGGATGCCTGTATTGCCAAAGCTATTGACCACGATATGACTTTTGAAGAAGAAAATATCGAAGTTGGAGCGGTCATTGCTTCGCCCGGTTTTGAAATTTTCGATGCGCGTCTGCGTGGTGAATACGGCTACGGCGAATATAAGAATGTGGTGTCCAGTATTCAGTTTGAGCGTATTCTTTCCGCTTCCGGTCCTTTCTTCGGGCATGTACAGA
>JBDKVD010000244.1:0-2882 GCA_039679325.1 Smithella sp. | reverse complement strand
CCAAGGGTGGCGTGCGCCCAACGCACGGAAAAACCGGAAATCCGGGATAAATCAGGTTGATTATGGAGGTAAAATGGACTCGTCATAGGGCAAAATAACCGATCAGTCTCGAATTTTCGACTTCGATAATTTGTGTTTTTCTGAAAATTCTCTCTAATTTTGATTGCCGGTAGTTTATTCGACTTTTTCAAAGGTCTCATCGCTTCCTCAACGGCTGCCTCCATCCGCTTTACTCCCCGCAGGGGCAACCGTCTGTCTACATGCCGGCAACTGTTTTATAAATATTGGATTTACATTATGATTTTATCTGAATGCCAAAAAGAATAAATGCGACAATGTCTCTGTCTAGGATCTTTGAAAAGTGAACTACTTATCCTTAAAATAAAAATACCTTCCACACTTATGAACATCGGCGGGGGTTACCCACAGCCAATCTCTCCCCGCCCACCATGCGCCGCTAAAGGGCCGTGGACGGGGAGAGATTGACTATGGATATCCCCCTTAACCCGTCAGAACCACCACCGCCATTTTCGGTATAATTTTCGCCGCCGCCAACAGCAAATAGAGCTGGTATTTAAAAGGCTCAAATTCATCTTAGGTTTAGGCCATCTGAAAAAAGTTGATCCTGATGGCGCAAGGTCATGGATACATGGGAAGCTGTTTGTTGCTTTTCTCATTGAAGCGCTAATATCCTGTGGAGAATCTTTTTTTCCCTGGGGATATCCTTTGTCGCAAAACGTTTCGCAGGAAGAGATGTCATTGGAGAGAGACAAATATGATGCTGCATCTACTTAAACAAGCTGTAAATCCGAGACTAAACTTGAAAGCCTGCATTTCGGATTGGCATAATATAGCGATCAAGTTGAGAGAATCTCCAAGAAAAGATTGTCGCAATTGGAGAAAATTGGGCAGATATTGCTTTGTTAAGTTAGCGCTTATGCCCCATGGTGCGCAGTTCCTGTGGGATGCGTGGAGGGTGTTGTTGAAAGAAAAACCTGCCGAATTTCGCATGTTAGACAGAGGCGCGGCGGGTTTGCTGGAGATTTTATAATAATTTCTACCAATAAGTGCAGGTGAAGTTTTACGGTTCATCTGTTTCCTACGCCCAGTATGGAATGTATTCGGCAAACTTAGAAGATATTGACGTTGGATCTTTACGCTTGATTCGTCCCGCATCAAGCGCATCTCGAATCAGGTTGGAAACTTGCGTTCTTTGTTTTTCATTCACCGAAGACTGAGTAAGTTCCGTTGCCAGGACAAAGCCTTGATTGGTATCCACAGAGGCATGTTCCTTCAATCCGTAGTGTGGTTTATTATTCTTTACAACCCAATCCGAATCCAGATCACGGGAAAAATTCAGTGGTTTTCCGTTCTTGTCCAGTTTGCCCTCTGGGGTTTCTCGCTTCTCCCTTTGTTTCTTGATTTCCTCATTGCTGAGCGGATGAGAAGCAGACTGTACCAGACGGGCATCAATGGCTATGCCTTCGTTGATGGTTAATCCTTTGGCAGTGAATTGTCTGAGGATTTCAGAATTGATTTCATTCATCGCTTTCTTTGACAGGCGACTACGAAAACGACTGAAAGTGGAATGATCAGGAGAAAGTTGATTAAAGGAGAGACCCAGGAAATTCTTAAAGGAGATACGGTCGTTAATTTGTGTTTCCAGTTCGGGATCTGAATCAATGTGAAACCATTGCTGAACCAGAAAGCACTTGAGCAAAAGCAGGGGAGGATACGCGGCAGCGCCTTCAACGTTTTTACCGATGGTATAATGCTTCAGCAACAGATTTTCTACAGAAGCCCAGTTGATAATGACATTGATTTTTTCCATTCGGGAAATAGCGCGGTTGCGTTCCATGGATTTCAAGAGGGATAAATCGGTAAATGAGAAGTTGTTGTCCATTTGTTTGTAGCTCATAGATCCTCCAAAGTCAGAACATGAAGGAATATGCCACAAAACGAGGGCAATTTCAAGTTAATATATTAATTATATCGATATGTTAACTCATTTTAACCGCCCCAAAAGGGGACATTAGTTGTGCAAAGGTCTCTCGATGTGCGTATTGCGGGCGGTATTATATCCCGGACAGGCGAGTGGGGTTAAAGCAGAAAGCGTGCAGCCGATTGGAATGCCGGAAGAAGCGGAAACAGGAGGCTCAAAGGCGGTGGCTGGCGAAGAATGAAGGATACTTCAAGGGGCGTTATGATGAAGTGAAAGAGTGGCGGCGGCGGAAGAAGGAAGCATGCGCCGGCAAGATGATACAAGACGAGATACCCCCTCAAAGCCAATGCGGAAGTATGTTCTACTGATACCGGAGGACAAGACGGGAATGATACAAGACGCGATCATCCTGCGAAGGGTTAACGGCATTACATTTGCGGCACATGGGGGATGATACAAGACAAGATGGACGAAAGGAGGGGATGTGAATTAGACGGAATCCCGATGCCCGGAAGAGGTTATGATCATACACATAAGAGACGAAAGGGGTTCGGGATATGGAAGAGGATCATTTATTGAATCATGCTCGCCATTTGCACGAGGTAGAGGGGTTGAGTATTCGCCAGGTGGCGGATGTACTGGGGTTATCGAGAAAGAAGACGACCAGTTTGATTAAGCAAGGAGGAATAGTCCGTAAGAAGGGGAGTCTTCTTGCCGACTATGCACGATTGATTGAAGACTGGTACGAAACATATCCGTCCTTGAAGGCCAGCCAGGTTTATGACCGTTTGCAAACCTATGGTTTTACCGGCGGTTATTCCATTTCTAATTCAATAGTGATATAATAGTCGCAAATCCGAGAAGGCGGTGCGGCTATGGGTCGGAGGTCAGGCGGGCAAGATTTGTTAGCAAAAGCAAAGGCATCATTGTCAAAAGCGAA
>JBDKVD010000243.1:0-5336 GCA_039679325.1 Smithella sp. | reverse complement strand
ATCGTCGAAAAGGAAATGTACACTTTTCGCGACCGCGGCGAAGAAATGTTGACGCTGCGTCCGGAAGCCACGGCATCCGTCATCCGTGCCTACATAGAACACAACATGCAGTCCTTCGAGCCGGTCACCAGGCTTTTTACAATTGGACCGATGTTTCGTCGGGAAAGGCCGCAGAAGGGTCGTTTTCGTCAATTTCATCAAATCGATGTCGAACTCTTTGGTGACGACAAGCCTCAATCCGATGCGGAAGTTATTTTAATGCTCGTTCATTTTCTGGAGACGGCCGGACTTAAAGAATTGTCTCTGGAAATTAATTCTCTGGGCTGTAGAAAATGCAGACCTGCCTTCTCGAAGGCGGTTGTCGATTATTTAAAAGGATCAGAAGAAAAACTTTGTCCTGATTGCCAAAGGAGAATGGTTACAAATCCTTTGCGGGTTTTTGATTGCAAGGTAGAGGGCTGCAGTTCAATCATCGCGCAGGCTCCGAGGATATTGCAATATTTATGCGCTGAATGCGAAGAACATTTTGCCGCGGTCAAGTCCTATCTTGATGATTTGAATATAAAATATGCAATCAATCCGACAATGGTGCGCGGTTTGGATTATTATATAAGAACTGCTTTTGAAGTCAAATCAGGATCTCTGGGAGCGCAGAATTCTCTGGCGGGCGGCGGCAGGTATGATGGCCTGGTCTCCGACCTGGGAGGACCGGAAGTAGCCGGAATTGGCTTTGGCGTTGGAATAGAGCGACTTTTGGCCTCGCTGCCCGAAATTGAAAAAAATAATCATAAGACGGATTTGTTTATCGCAGCGCTGGGTCAACGGGCGCAAAAAATCGGCTTCAAACTGGCTTGTGAATTACGGCGGGCGGGTATTGCCGCTGCAATGGATTATTCCGACAAGAGTCTGAAAAGCCAGATGAAACGCGCCGACAAATTAAACAGTTCCTACACGCTGATTTTCGGCGATAAAGAAATTGACGAAAAGCGTGTCGAGCTACGAAACATGGACACAAAAATTCAGCAGGGTTTGCCGCTGGACAATTTGCAGAACACATTAATCAATATCATTCTTAACGAGAGGTAACATACTTTGGCTAACTTTTTAACAAAAGATAAACGAACTCATTACTGTGGAGATTTAAGAATTTCCGATACGGATAAAGAAGTAGTTCTTATGGGCTGGACTCATCGCCGGCGCGATCATGGCGGTGTAATTTTTGTCGATCTGCGAGACCGGACAGGAATCGTGCAGGTAGTTTTTAATCCGGATGCCGGAGGTTCCGTCCACTCTCAGGCGCATAAAATTCGTAGTGAATTTGTTCTGGCAGTCAAGGGAATTGTACATAGAAGGCCGGAAGGCATGGATAACCCGGCTCTGAAAACTGGTGGAATTGAAGTAATCGTATCGGATCTGGAAATAATGAATGAATCCAGGACGCCTCCTTTTTCTTTTGATGACGAAGAAATATCGGAAAACATTCGCCTCAGGTACCGGTATCTGGATCTGCGCCGTCCAATAATCCAGAAAAATCTTTTTTTGCGCAGCCGGCTTGCTGCATCAACCCACAATTACTTTGATCAGAACGGATTTATTGAAGTGGAAACGCCTATTCTGGGCAAAAGCACTCCTGAAGGTGCACGTGATTATCTTGTGCCCAGCCGTATCAATAAAGGAACATTTTATGCGCTGCCGCAATCGCCGCAGATATTTAAACAATTGCTGATGGTATCCGGATTTGACCGTTATTATCAGATAGTAAAATGTTTCCGTGACGAAGATTTGCGCGCCGATCGTCAACCGGAATTCACACAAATTGATGTCGAAATGTCCTTCATTACCGAGGAAGACATCATGCAGATCATGGAAGGATTGATGGCGCAAATATTCAAAGATTGTCTGGGACGGGAAATTAAACTGCCCATGCCCCGGATCACTTATCATGAGGCAATAAGCCGCTACGGTAAGGATAATCCTGACGTGCGCTTCGGCATGGAACTGGTAGATATTACCTCCATTGTCAAAGATTCCGGTTTTAAACTCTTCAGTGAAGTTGCCGCTTCCGGCGGAATTATCAAAGCCATCAAAGTTGATCAGGCGTCAAGCTTGTCACGCAAAGACATGGACGGAATGAAAGATTTTGTTGCCATTTACGGCGCCAAGGGACTGGCCTGGGCCAAAGTCAACGCCGCCGATTGGACATCTCCCATTTATAAATTTCTTGCACCCGCGGAAGTGGAACAAATCGGCCGTGCCATGAACGCAAAAGAAGGCGATGTAATATTCTTTGTTGCCGATACTCCCCGTGTTGTCAATGATTCCCTGGGCAATTTAAGAATCCATCTGGCCAAGAGATTGAATTTGATTGATCCCGATGCATTGGCCTTTACCTGGGTTACGGAATTTCCTCTGCTGGAGTATTCCGATTCGGAAAAACGTTTCGTTTCCACGCATCATCCTTTTACATCGCCGTTTGTGGAAGATATGCCATTGCTGGCCACCGATCCCGGAAAGGTTCGGGCGCGCGCGTACGATCTCGTTCTCAACGGTTCGGAAATCGGCGGCGGCAGTATTCGTATTCATCGTAAGGACATGCAGTCACAGGTTTTTTCAGCCATCGGATTGACTGAAGAAGACGCCCACTCCAAATTCGGTTTCCTGCTCGACGCACTGGAGTTCGGGGCTCCGCCTCACGGCGGCCTTGCTTTCGGTCTTGATCGCTTGACAATGATCATGACTCATGCGGAATCAATTAGAGATGTTATTGCTTTTCCGAAGACACAAAAAGCATCCTGTCTGATGTCGGATGCACCGTCAAAAGTAAGTATAGAACAATTAATGGAGCTTGCTATAAAAATTGTTTAATTCCGATTCAAAATCAAGCGCTACCTTTGTTGGCGTCGTCGTCGGCTTCCTCAACGTATGTATAATACGCCTCGTCGCCTCCTCCTAGCCGCCGCGGTATCATCTTGATTTAGAATTGGAATAAGAAGTAATTTGGCGGAGAAAAAATGATAAAATGGAATAAAGAAAAGAGGCTGCTCAGTCAGCAGCAAAGCAAATTCTGGAAATATGAATTAAAAGATGTCGATGAACCTAATTTGTTCAAGGATATCTTCCCTTATAGTGAAGTCGGCAGAATTGTTTTCGACCATAAAATAATTCCGATCAGTCCGCCCGAGGAAATCTTTATCACCGATACGACATTTCGGGACGGACAGCAGGCTCGCCCCCCCTATTCCGTTGAACAGATTGTTGATATTTTCAAGCTTTTGCACAAATTAGGCGGTCCCAACGGCGTCATCCGACAAACTGAATTTTTCCTTTACAGCAAAAAGGACCGGGAAGCTGTAGTTGAGTGCCAAGAGCTGGGGTATAAGTTTCCGGAGATAACCGGCTGGATTCGTGCTGCAAAAGAAGACATCCCCCTGGTCAAGGCGGCCGGTTTAAAGGAGACAGGATTACTTACTTCGGTTTCTGACTATCATATCTTTCTCAAACTTAATAGGAAACGAAGCCAGGCTTTGGACGACTACCTGGGAGTAGTCAAATCCGTTTTGGATTTGGGTATAGTTCCCCGTTGTCATTTTGAAGACATCACCCGTGCCGATATTTACGGATTTTGCATTCCTTTCGCTACCAAGTTAATGAATTTACGGGAAGAAAGCGGCATCGATATTAAAATCCGGCTATGCGATACAATGGGCTATGGCATCACATATCCGGGGGCGGCGCTTCCCCGCAGTGTTGACAAACTTGTTCGCGCCTTTATTGAAGACGCCGGCGTTCCCAGTCACCTTCTGGAATGGCACGGCCATAATGATTTCCATAAGGCAATGATCAATGCCTCGACGGCCTGGTTGTACGGATGCAGTGCGGCAAATTCCACATTACTTGGGCTGGGTGAAAGAACAGGCAATCCGCCCATTGAATCCTTAATCATGGAATACATCGCCCTCAAAGGGCATGACGACGGGATTGACACTACCGTCATTACTGATATCGCCGAATATTTTGAAAAAGAAATCGGGGTTAAAATACCCCATAACTATCCTTTTGTTGGTTCGGAATTCAATGTCACCAGGGCCGGCGTTCATGCCGACGGTCTCATTAAATGCGAAGAAATATACAATATCTTCGACACCAATAAGATATTGAAACGGCCCATTGTCACCATGATTTCTGATAAATCCGGCAACGCCGGCATCGCCTTCTGGCTTAATCAGCGCTTTAACCTTAAAGACGAATACGCCATTGATAAAAGACATCCCGGTATTTCCAGAATTAATAAATGGATTACCGAGCAGTATGATTCCGGACGGCAGACGAGTATTTCTCCGGAAGAATTAGAGAAAAAAGTCCGGAAATATCTGCCGGAAATATTTATGTCCGAGCTGGAGAAAATCAAAGTTACAGCTGAAAAAGCCGCCGTGGCCGCTGTTAACCAGATTATTGAACTTCCGGAAATGAAATGCATGAATCCGGAGGTGCAGGAACCTCTGATGGAGAAATTCGTTGATGAACATCCTTCCGTGCAGTTTGCCTACATTGTAGACCTGAATGGCCGTAAAACGACAAAGAATATTACCAATATTGTCGATCGCGCCAAATACGAAAACTATGGGGTCGGCACTGATCAATCCGACCGGGAATGGTTTATCAAACCTCTACAGACAGGCAAGGTTCATGTTACCGATTTCTTCATATCCAAGATGACTGGAGTCCTTTGTTTTACCGTTTCGGCGCCAATTGTTGACGACAAAGATGAGATGATCGGAATTTTTGGTATTGATATTCAATTTGAAGACTGGGTCAAGAGAGCCGAAGAGATGGACGACACAAATCAAATTGCGCTTCGCGCCGAATATGAAAAGGCGAAAAGTACGGCAAAATACGGCCGTCACTGATATGAAACCCTTATCGATCTATGATGGACTCGTAAAAAGTCATAAAAGTGGCGATTTACGGACGGCCTCGTAAAAAGGCCGCAGGCAAGGCGCGCGAATCATGAGGAATGAGGCATACTTAACGTACGCCGCATAGCCTGCCCCGTGCTTGACACGGGGAAGGATGAAGCGCAACGCAGCATCCGGCCTCGCGTGCCCTTCAGGGTATTTTACGAGGCCGTCATCTATGCCTGAATTGATAAATGCGAGTCGTCACTCGAGAAGACTCGCATTTTTTTGTTACTTCTTTTTCAATTCATTTTTTGCGGCTAATCCCAGTTTCTCGATGACATAGGGCTTTTTTACATACGCGCCTGCTCCCAGAGCCTGGGCTTCATGCACCCGGTCCGATTCCGAGAAACCGCTCACAATGATTACCTTTTGTTGCGG
>JBDKVD010000242.1:0-5733 GCA_039679325.1 Smithella sp. | reverse complement strand
GGCGCGATCTGAAAAGCCCATCTTCTTTGCCGCTTTAAGCAGTTCAACCGTTGGGGCTGAATGTGTCAATTCTTCCTCGGCCTCAACAATTTCCCGAATCTGATGTAAAAACCAGGGATCAATTTTGGTCAGCTGTTGTATTTCGGCTACGGTTACGCCTTTTTGCAAGGCGGTGGCTATATAAAACAGCCGCAATGAATTCGGGATGATCAATTTGCTTTTTAACAAGTCTTTGTCGTCGGTTACATCGGCAGGCGGAGGATATAATAAACTGAAGCGGC
This sequence comes from Smithella sp., assembly GCA_039679325.1. Lineage (GTDB taxonomy): Bacteria > Desulfobacterota > Syntrophia > Syntrophales > Smithellaceae > MVRV01. The sequence continues at coordinate 5,452 of JBDKVD010000242.1, read as the reverse complement.
CGGTCTCCAGCGAGCGGATTGCTTTTTGCAGCGCTTCCTTAAACGTACGGCCGATGGACATAGTCTCGCCGACCGATTTCATCGACGTTGTCAACAAATCTTCCGTTTCGGGAAACTTCTCAAACGTCCAGCGCGGTATTTTTACCACGCAGTAATCTATTGTCGGTTCAAACGACGCCATCGTTTCGCGGGTTATGTCGTTTCGAATTTCATCGAGCGTAAAACCAACCGCCAGTTTGGCGGCAATCTTCGCGATTGGGAAACCTGTGGCTTTCGAAGCGAGCGCCGAAGAGCGCGATACGCGGGGATTCATCTCCACAACAATCATGTCGCCGCTTTCGGGATGAATGGCAAACTGGACATTGGAGCCGCCGGTTTCCACGCCGATTTCCCGCAGGATGGCTATGGCCGCATCGCGCATATGCTGATACTCGCGATCAGTGAGCGTCTGCGCCGGAGCAACGGTGATTGATTCGCCGGTATGCACACCCATCGCATCGAAATTTTCAATGGAGCAGATAATAACGACATTATCTGCACGGTCGCGCATCACTTCCAGCTCATACTCTTTCCAGCCCAGCACGGATTCTTCAATCATTACCTCCTGGATCATGCTGACATCGAGGCCTTTTTTGGCGATTTCTCCCAGTTCTTCGCGGTTGTAGGCAACGCCGCTGCCGGTGCCGCCAAGCGTGAAGGAAGCACGGACGATTATCGGAAATCCGATTTCATCCGCTAATTTCATAACATCCGTCATGTTGCGGGCAAAACCGCTTCTCGGCATTCTCAATCCGATTTTTTCAATGGCATGACGGAATTTTTCCCGGTCTTCCGCTTTGTGAATAACGGAAAGCGATGCGCCGATCATTTCCACGCCGTATTCGGCAAGAACTCCGGATTCGGCCAGGGCAACCGCCACATTTAAGCCGGTTTGACCGCCCAGGGTCGGCAAAAGTGCATCCGGTCTCTCCAGAGCAATGACCTTGGCGACGGACTCCGGCGTAATGGGTTCCACATAAGTGCGGTTGGCTGTTTCCGGATCGGTCATAATTGTGGCCGGATTGCTGTTGATTAAAACAACTTCATAGCCTTCTTCGCGCAGGGCCTTGCAGGCTTGCGTTCCGGAATAATCAAATTCACAGGCCTGGCTGATGATGATCGGTCCGGAACCGATCAGCAGTATTTTTTTTATGTCGTTGCGTTTTGGCACTTTAAATAACTTTCAATGTTTTTTTTCTCGCCTCTTTATAAGGCGATATACCGGCGCACAGAGTTGCGAGTCGAAGATTTTTCCGGGGACACCCTGTCTGCCTGGTGAAACGTCCGCCGGATCGCTTGTTTGAGCGCCAAAGGCGCGAGTTTGTGAACCGGCAGTGGAGCGGGCAGCTACAGGGTCGGAAAAAATTCCGAGCAAAGCTGTGTGCCGGTATATCGCCATCCCCCTTACTCCCACTCAATTGTGCTGGGCGGTTTGGAACTGATATCATAGACAACGCGGTTGATGCCGCGCACTTCATTAATAATGCGGTTGGAAATTCGCGCCAGAAGATCCTGCGGCAATCTCGCCCAGTCGGCGGTCATCGCGTCGTCGCTGGTGACCGCGCGGATGGCCACGATGTTTTCATACGTGCGCTGATCACCCATGATGCCGACGCTCTTCAGCGGCAGCAGTATGGTAAACGATTGCCACAACTTGTAGTACAGATTAGCGGCCCTGATTTCCTCGATTAGAATCGTATCGGCATTGCGCAAGACGGCTAAACGCCCCGCGGTTACATCGCCGATGATGCGGATCGCCAGTCCCGGACCGGGGAAAGGCTGACGCAGGATTACGTCATCGGCCAGTCCCAGTTCTTTGCCCAACAGCCGCACTTCATCTTTAAAGAGATGCTTAAGCGGTTCGACCAATTGTAAATTCATTTTTTTGGGCAGGCCGCCGACGTTATGATGGGATTTAATCACCGCACTGGGTCCGCCGAAGGCGGAGCGTGATTCGATTAAATCAGGGTACAGGGTCCCCTGCGCCAGAAATTTCACATTTTTTATTTTATGCGCTTCTTTATCAAAAACTTCGATAAAGGTACGGCCGATTATTTTTCGCTTCTTTTCCGGATCGGTTACGCCTTTGAGTCTACTCAAAAAAAGCTTGCCGGCGCGGGCAAAGTGCAGGTTAATCTGCAAATGTTTCTTGAACATTTCAATGACGCGTTCGGCTTCACCGGCTCTCAGCACTCCATTATCAACAAAAACGCAGGTTAATTGGCGACCTATTGCTCTATGCAGTAAAACGGCGGCAACGGAAGAATCGACTCCGCCGGAAAGGCCTAAAATCACCTTGCCGTCACCCACCTGTTGCCTTATTTCAGCAATGGCATGATTAACGAAGGACTTCATCGACCATGATTTCTTGCAGCGGCAAACAACGGTCAGAAAATTTTCCAGTACTTTTTTGCCGGCCTGGGTATGAACAACTTCCGGATGAAATTGCAGTCCGTAGAAATGTCTTTTGCCGTCTTCAGCGGCGGCAACAGGTGTATTTTCCGTCGTTGCGGTAACGACAAATCCGGGAGGAAGAAGGTCAATCCTGTCACCATGGCTCATCCAGCACTGAGTTTTTTTATTAATACCGGCAAAAATACCTTTTTGGCTTTTTACCAGAAGCTCGGCAAAACCATATTCGCGCTTGTCTGAACCGATGACCTTCCCGCCCAGCGAATCCACCATGTATTGTAAACCGTAGCAGATGCCCAGGATGGGAATACCCAGATCAAAGATGCCTTTATCCACTCGGGGTGCGCCGGTGCTGTAAATACTGGCCGGGCCGCCGGATAAAATGATGCCTTCGGGCTGGAGCATTTTAATTGCGTCAATGGAAATATTCGGCGGCTCAATTTGGCAGTAGACATGATGCTCGCGGACCCGGCGGGCGATCAGCTGATTATATTGAGAACCAAAATCAATGATTAAGATCACGAAGCTTTCTCCTTTTCTTTCTTCATCATTTCCACAAACTCTAAAAACAAATATTCGGAATCATGCGGACCGGGCGCCGCTTCCGGATGGTATTGAACGCTCATCGTTCCCGGCATCTGCAATCCTTCGGAAGTGCTGTCATTTAAATTGATGTGGGTATTTTGGGCAACGCCTTCCACCGACGCCGGCACAACAACAAATCCGTGGTTTTGTGAAGTTATTTCAACGCGCCCGGTACGTAAATTTTTTACCGGTTGATTGATGCCGTGGTGACCGAACTTGAGTTTTTCCGTATAACCGCCTATTGCCTGGCCGATCATTTGCTGTCCCAGGCAAATGCCGAATACGGGCAGTTTTCCCACGAGCGAGCGGGCAGTCTCCACAATGTAGGGCAGCGCCGAGGGATCACCCGGGCCGTTCGAAAGCATAATTCCGTCCGGCTGATAGGCCAGAATATCGCTCCCGGAAGTGTGAGCCGGCACAACGATGACCTGACAGCCGTTATTTTCCAGAAGTCTTAAAATATTGTATTTAACGCCGCAGTCCATTACAACCACCCGCAACTTCCTTGTCGGTTTTTTAACGGGGATTTTTCCTTTATCCGGGACACCATTTTTCCACAGATAGGGCTTGGCGCATGTTACTTCCCGGACTAAATCACGCCCAATCAAACCGGGATAATTTTTAATTTTTTCCAGCAGTTCTGTGATGTCTTCAGTTTCGGTGGAAATGATTCCTTTCATGGCTCCCGAAATCCTGAGGCGGCGGGTAAGCGCACGGGTATCAATTCCTTCCATGCCGATCTTGCCATGGTCTTCCAGAAACGATTTTAAACTTTGGCGCATCCGCCAGTTGCTGGGATTAGGCTGATATTCTTTAACAATAAATCCTTCGAGGTGAATACCCGCCGATTCCATGTCTTCCTCGTTAATGCCGTAATTGCCGATAAGCGGGTAGGTCATGGTTACTATCTGACCTTTATAGGAAGGATCTGTAATGATTTCCTGATAGCCGGTCATACCTGTGTTAAAAACTACTTCCCCCATAGTTTCGCCGCTTCCGGCAAAGGCGAAACCTTCAAAAAAACTGCCGTCTTCCAGGACCAGCAAGGCGCTTCGATTTTTATTTAACAGGGGCATTTATTCTTCTCCAACTTTTCTTCCCCGAGAACTTTTTACCGCCGGAAAAGAAGTGGACAATTAATTACTTATGTAGATATCTCTCTCCGGCGCAGTTTATGTAGGTGGGAGCTTTCTATCTTTTTTCCCCGGACTCGTCAATAATTAATGAGCGGCAATCGATTGCCGATTGCGAACTTATTAACATGAATACGGAATTGTTTACGCCGGCTTTTTTTGTTTTCATGAACTTCTCGAAAATATGCTTATCAGGGGTTTCCTTGTCCAAGAATAAGAACCGAATTGGTTATAAAGAAATAATTAGTAAAAATGCCGGGGCTCAAACATTCATCATGTCGCAACCCCGGCGTCTCTTTATTAAATTAACTGATGAACAGCATTTCCCAGAACTTCGGCATCGGCCACATATCGTCGTCCACCAAGACTTCCAGTTCGTCGACATAATCACGTAATTCGTTCATTACTGTTTTTACTTCACTGCAAAGCATTTCGGCCTTATCCTGCTCATCGTGAATGGCGTCGGCCTTTTCAACCTTAGCCGCAATATCTTTATTTACCGCATAGATCTTGTTGATCAGATCAACTACTTTTTTCAAGATTTCAACTTCAGCAGAAGGAACAGCGGAATTATCCAGAGCGGCTTTAGTCTCATTAATTGCTCCAGCCAGCGTTTTCTGATACATGGCTGCCGCCGGAATTATCTGGCTCAGGCATATACTATTCAGACATTTAACTTCTATTTCCAGATCTTTGATGTATTTTTCCAGATAGATTAAATATCTTGATTTGAGCTCGACTTGGGAAAGCACCTGATGCTTTTCAAACAGGTTCAAGGCTTTTTCGGTGACCAATGCTTTGAGCGCAATCGGTGTTGTCTTATAGTTGGGCAATCCTCTTTTCTCCGCTTCCAATTCCCATTCCGCGGTATAGTTGTCGCCATTGAAAAGAATCGGTTTGATTTCTTTTAATTCTTCTTTCAGTACTTCAAAGACGATCTGGTTGGTATTGCCGGTCTTGGCTTTAATTTTTTCAGCCAGATAATCCAGACTTTCGGCAACAATCGTATTGAGTACCGCAGCCGGGAAAGAAATTGATTGCGAAGAACCTACGGCCCTGAATTCAAATTTGTTGCCGGTAAAAGCAAACGGTGAAGTTCTGTTGCGGTCGGAATTGTCTTTGCTGACTATCGGCAGTGAAGAAATGCCGAGGTCTATTATTTCCGAACTGGTTGCTTTAGTAATTATTCCATTTTCGATATTTTCCTGAATTTGGAAGACTTGATCACCAAGTAAAATAGATATAATAGCAGGAGGAGCTTCGTTGGCGCCCAGTCGGTGGTC
>JBDKVD010000241.1:0-3011 GCA_039679325.1 Smithella sp. | reverse complement strand
CCAGAGGCGTTCCCTCGGGAACAATTCCCACAACCGGCTGGGCGGTTGTGACCACGCCGCCGATTGTCTTTACCGGCAGCAAGTGAACGTAACCCGTTACCGGGGCAATAATAAATCTTTTCCCCTGCTTGAATTTCAAGCTGCTGACTTCCGCTTCCAATGTATTTCTGCCCTGCACATTTGTGGAATAATCGGAAAGCAGTTTTTCCCGAAATTGCTCCATCTGACCTGATTTTGCATCACGCTCCCGCTCCAGATTCATCCGGTCTTTTATTTTATCCCGGTAACGATTTTCAGCCACCGCTCCGATTTCCACCAGCTTCTTCAGTCTTTTTTCATCTTCAACGGTGGCAGCCAATATCCTGTTCAGGGAGTCTATTTCTTCTTTCAATGATTTTAATGCACTTCTTTGTGCCTGGTATTGCGCCGTCTGTGCGTTAATCACATCCGGGGAATGGTCTTTTTTATCGGGAGCGAATTTCTTATCCGCCAGAATGGAATTGATCCTGTCCAGCGACAACCGCGAATAGTTCAGGTTTCTTTCCTTACCTTCCAGATCGGCGGTATCGACTGAAGGATCGATTTCCAGTAGTATTGCGCCTTTCTGAACATAATCCCCTTCCTTCACATGAATTTTTGTAATAACCCCGGTTTCCAGCGGCTGCACAATTTTTACATCACCTGCAGGAATGACTTTTCCGCGTGCGGAAACAACCACATCAATTTTCACAAATATCAGGCCCAGAACGGTCACCACCATGAGGGCAATGATAGTCCATAAAAAATACATTCCCAGAGGATTAACCGGCCGTTCTTCAATCTCGGCTATTATCGGTTTGAAATCATGATAGTCATTATCACTCATCGCAGTCGATTCTCCTCCTGCTGTTTATAGAGATAGGCATAAAGACCGTTTTGCTGCATGAGCGACGCGTGCGTTCCCGTCTCGACAATTTTGCCTTTATCAATAACGATGACCAGATCGCAATCACGCATCACCGCCAGTCTGTGCGCAATGAAGATTACCGTTCTCCCCTTTCTGATCAGATTGAGATTCTGTTGAATGATTTTTTCGGATTCATAATCGAGCGCGCTGGTCGCTTCATCAAATATCAGAATATTGGGATTCATGATCAGGGCGCGGGCGATTGCTATTCTCTGTTTTTGACCGCCCGACAGTGATGATCCTCTTTCTTCGACATAGGTATCGTAGCCCAGTGGCATCTGCGAGATGAAATCATGCGCCCCGGCAATACGCGCCACCTGGATGATCCGCTCCATATTGGCATCGGGCGCCGCCACGGCGATGTTATCCCGGATTGTACCGCTGAATAAAAAACATTCCTGTAACACAATTCCCGTACGATAGCGGAGAAACAGTGGATCCATATGCCGGATGTCCACACCGTCAACAGCAATGGTTCCTTCCACCGGCAGATATAACCGTTGAATCAGCTTGGCGATTGTGCTTTTGCCGGAGCCGCTGCGTCCGACAATACCCACCATCATGCCTGCATTAATTTTAAAGCTGACTCCGTCCAGCACCAACGGACTGTCCGGTGCATAACGAAAAGAAACATTTTCGGCTGCGATGTTGCCCTTGAGCTGTTTTACGGCAATTGCTCCTCCTGCCACTTCGGGCTGGGTGTTGATTATGTCGCCGATTCTGTCCAGAGAAAGCTTGGCCTGCTGAAAGTCCTGCCACATATGCACCAGCCTCAATATAGGGCCGCTCAACTGCGAGGCAAACATCTGGAAAGCAATAAGCTGGCCGACGGTCATGCTTTTATTAAAGACAAGACTTACACCGAAATATATCACCGCAAGAGTCATCAACTTTTGCAGGGCCTGCGAAGATGTTACAGCTACATTTCCCAGATTGGAAAGCTTGAAGGCCGACAGAATATAATCGCCCAGGCTCTTCTCCCAATCCTTGATCATTTTGCCTTCAATCGCCAATGATTTTACAGTTTGGATGCCGGTAATCGACTCTACAAGAAAGGACTGATTGGCTGCGCCTTTCTGAAATTTTTCATCGAGCCGTGTTTTGATCATCGGGGTAGCCACAAATGATATTACGGCAATCGCCAGTACAAAACATAATACAATCAATGTAAGATAACCGCTGTAGACCGCCATTATGGCGATGAACACCACTGAAAATACGGTATCGAGCAGCACGCTCAACGATATATTCGTCATAAACTGCCGCAGATTCTCCAGCTCGCGGACACGGGCGATTATATTTCCCACTTTTCGTACTTCAAAATAACGGAAGGGCAAAGACAGCAAATGCCGGTATACTTTCGCCCCCAGGCTGGCATCCACTTTATTGGCGGTATGATAAAGTAGATAATTGCGCATCAGATTCATAATTGTATCGAAGATCAGAACGATCAGAAATGCACCGGCTACAACTTCCAGGGTAGTAAGAGCGTGATGGGCCAAAACCTTGTCAATAATCACCTGAATAAAAAGAGGGCTGACGAGACCGAACAATTGAATAAAAAATGATGCCGTAACCACGGCGGCAAATACAGGCCTGTGCTTATAAAACTCCTTAAATAGCCATTTCATATTCAGGAAGAATTCGGTTTTGGTAAAACGGGGATACAGAGCGATGGCTTCCCTGCTCCAGAATTGAAGAAATTCGTCTTCCGTCATCTCACGCGGCTTTTTTTCTTTACAGTCAAAGATGAACATCTTTTCATCTTTCCTGCCCATAAGGATATGAAATTCATTGTCCGCGGAAACGATAAACAGAGGCAGGGGATATTTTAAAAGCGCTTCTATCGATTTGAATTTTTTCAGGCGCGAACGAATACCGTGGTCTCTTAAAATCCGCACCACTTCTTCCCCGGTCAGTTCTTTTTCGATAAAGTATCGCCTTTGGACAGCCTGAATATCAATGCTTACGGAATGTATCTTCGATACTACTTCAATACTTACAAGTCCAGTCTCCATCGTATTCGCTCACATAATTTTTATAGTCCAGCTCCAAGGCTATTTGC
>JBDKVD010000240.1:0-4172 GCA_039679325.1 Smithella sp. | reverse complement strand
GCCTTGGTAGGCCATTACCCTACCAACTAGCTAATGGTACGCGGACTCATCCTTCAGCGATAGCTTGCAAGCAGAGGCCATCTTTGACTACACAACAGAAGTCATGCAGTGTTATTCGGTATTAGCCCACCTTTCGATGAGTTATTCCCAACTGAGGGGTAGATTATCCACGCGTTACTCACCCGTGCGCCACTTTACTCATCGGCCGAAGCCAACTTTCTCGTACGACTTGCATGTGTTAGGCACGCCGCCAGCGTTAGTTCTGAGCCAGGATCAAACTCTCAAGTTTTAATCCTGATCAGAAAGATTTCTCTTTCTTAATTTCGCGTGATTCAAATAAATAAAAATTTTTGGGACCCACAAATCAATCATTTCCCACTATTTAATTTCCAAAGAGCCATCTTGAAACGAGCTCTGACGTATAAATCAAGTCAACTTTATTGTCAAGAACTTTTTTTCAAAATTCAAAGAAATTTTTAAATCCGGCAAGCAATCACATGAGCATCCGATAACTACGGTTTACATCTCTCGGTGAACTTATTGAAAACTTCAACTTACCTCAAAGAACTTCTTTGTGAACAGGAGTGAGCTTCTACCCCCTCTTCGCTTTTGTGTCAAGAAAAAATTATCGTAAATTTTAATTTATTTAAAAGAAATACTATTTACCTCATAAATACAATTACTTAAATTATTAAATATTTATTATTTATTATGCTGATTACGTAATTTCTCCGCCAACAAAGACATTTCAAGTTTCGCATAAAGCTGCTATAAGGATGCAGCATTGAACATGAATTATTTTCGCGAAAGGCGGGTATACAATTGATATCAAAAAGTATTTATCTCAAAGACATCAAACAGGGAGAAAAAATATCTTCTTCGTTTTTAGTCGCTGAAAAAAATATGGCTTTTTCTCTAAAGGGGTCTCCCTATCTCACATTAAAGCTCAAGGATAAAACCGGAGAGGTCGACGGGAAAGTGTGGGATAACGCAATAGAATTTAACCAGCAATTCAAAAAAGGCGATATCATTGCCATTGAAGGAAGGGCTAACACTTATAAAAGCTCTCTGCAAATCTCCGTCATCTCCATAAAAAAATGTACGTGGGAAGAAGTTGAACCAATGGATTACCTGCCCGGTACCAAAGGCGATATTGATGCTATGTTTGACGAAATCATGGCTCATGTAGAAACGGTTCAAAATGATGCTCTGCGGAATTTGCTTTATGCTTTTTTTAAAGATGAAAAAACAGCCAAATTATTTAAGCGCGCTCCGGCGGCTAAAGGTTTTCATCATATCTATCTGGGCGGACTTTTAGAGCATTCACTTTCAGTTGTGCGCCTGCTGGCAAAAATTGCTGAACATTATCAACACCTTGACAGAGACTTGCTTATTGCGGGCGGGTTATTGCACGACATCGGCAAAATTTACGAATTTTCTTATGACCAGCTTGTCGAATATAGCGATGAAGGAAGATTAATCGGCCATATTGTTATGGGTGTCGAGATGATCGACAACAAGATTGCGACAATTCCTGAGTTCCCGGCACAACTGTCGCTGGAACTGCGCCATATTATTTTAAGCCATCATGGAGAATTTGACTATGGATCACCCAAACGACCGAAAACAATGGAGGCGCTGGCCGTCCACTACATGGATGATCTTGATGCGAAACTCAATGCGTTCCAATCATTTACGGATAATCCTAATAATGCCGATTCCGATTGGACAACATATAATCGTTTCTTTGAAAGATATTTGTATAAGAGAAAAATAACGTCGACCTAATACCATTTCGCTTTCTTCGGCTAACTGTGTTGGCTTCGGTGTCGGCTTCCTCAACGTATCAGCAATACGCCTGCGGAGTCTCCTCCTGGCCGCCTTGTTATCCTTTGAAAGCGAAATGGTATAACTTATCCTTTTCGCGTTCGCTGCAACAAAGATGGATCTTCCAGCCATTGCTTTATTCGATTGGCGTCGCCGACACGGGTCAATTTGCCCTGAGAATCGAGCAGCACGATAAGTACCGGGCGCCGGGCTACGCGAGCTTGCATCACCAGACAGCGGCCTGCTTCATCAATGTAGCCGGTCTTGGACAGACCTATCTGCCACCTGCTATTTCGCACTAAATTATTGGTGTTACTGAATTGAACTGAACGGCGTCCCGCATGGATAACGACGTTTTTACAGGTTGTAAATTCCCGGATAAGGCGATAGCAGTAGGCAGCATCCACCAATCGCGCCAAATCTCGAGCTGAGGAAACATTGCCCTTAGATAGTCCGGAAGGATCTTCAAAGTGCGTTTCCGAAAGTCCCAGCGACCGGGCTTTGGCATTCATCGCGGCAATGCAGGCATTAAACCCGCCGGGATAAGTTCGCCCCAGCGCGTGGGCACAGCGATTATCGGAAGACATAAGGGCAAGCAGCAGAGCATCCTGACGCTTGAGTTTAGTCCCAACCGGCAGGCGGGAACGGCTATGTCGCAGGATATCCTTGTCTCCAACTTCGATGGTCAGCGGTTCCTGAAGATCCATTTTGGCATCAAGCACTACCATAGCGGTCATAAGCTTGGTGATAGATGCGATGGGTGCTACCGCCGTCGCTTGCTTCTGAATCAGGAGTTCTCCCGTCTGCTGGTCCTCGACTAAAACAACGGCCGAGCGCAAAACAAGTTTTTGAGGAGCTTTACGGACAGGTTGAACGGATAAAGACTTCCGATGAGAGGCCTTGGTTTTCGATGATTTTGCAAAACCTGCAGTTGCCTGGCACAACAGCACTACCATACTGAAGACAACTACCATGGACGCCATGTAATATTTATTCGCCATGTCTTCTCCATTTCTCGAATATTCCGAGAGGCTTTTTGATACAGTCTTAAACCAACGCTGTAACCTTCTGTTATAGTTATTGGTAATTATGCATATTTTTCATAATCAGTCAACACATGACATACATATAATTAACGAAGCGTTTGAAAAATAATGGTTTTTCAAACGCCTGTAATTGAGGCTGAGGCTATGATTCGGAACAAATCCTGTCTTTTCCATTTTTCTTTGCCTGGTACATGAGCTGATCAACCCTGTGCACAAACGCTTTCATGTCTTCCTGCGGCCTGTATTCAGCAAGTCCAATGCTCACAGTCATATTATACACTTTACCCGGCGTCGGAGAAAAATTCTCTTTTTTGAATTCCGTTCTGATTCTTTCTGCTATTACAGCAGCGTTCCTGCTTGTTGTCATAGGCAGGAGAATGGTAAATTCCTCGCCGCCGTAACGATAAGCAGAATCCGTCTTGCGCATGCATCTTTTCATAATCTGGCCAAGTCGTGACAAAACCTGATCCCCCTCGACATGACCATAAATGTCATTGACTGCCTTAAAGTTGTCAAGATCGAGAAGCATGAGACTCATTGGCTGTGATTCATAACGGTTGACGCGATCTATCTCCATTTTTAATTGATTATAAAAGTGCCTGGAGTTGTATAAATGGGTAAGTGCATCGACGATGCTTAATTCACGGTATCTTTCTTCGCTTTCCCGCAGAGCTTCTTCCATCCGTTTTTTTTCAGTCACATCTTCAAGAGTTTCCAGAGCTCCGACCATATCCCCTTTTGAATTCCGGATAGCTGCAGCAGTAATACGAAGCCAACGGCCTCCTTCAGCTATTTTGGGGAAAAAATCCGTCACCTCATATGCTCTGTCCGTCAAACTGGAATTGACATACTGACCGGAATAATACCGGGGAAGCGCTTCCATCAGGCCGTCTACCAAAAGATGTGCCATGCAGGGACGCTCTTTACCATAAAAGGCTTTTAAATCCTGCATTGTACCAATCACTTCATCAGCATTGATTCCACTCAGCGTCTCCATCGCTTTATTCCAGTGCATGACCTTATGATCCTTCCCGATCACAAAAGTGGGAAAAGGGGATCCCAGGATAATGCTATGCAATCTCTCGCTTTCCCTAAGTGTTTCTTCAGCCTGTTTTATGTCCGTAACGTCCAGGGCATTGCCGAGAATAGCCGGTCTGCCGTCATAATGGATGGGTGTCACTGTTTGCGAAATCCATCTGATGTGATTTTGTTTGGTCACCATCCTGAAATCAAATGCGGCGTTGCGCGTTCCGGACAGCATTTCTTTTGACATTCTCTTTACCTTTTCTCTATCCTCCG
>JBDKVD010000239.1:0-4388 GCA_039679325.1 Smithella sp. | reverse complement strand
GGCCGAATTCTTTGCATCTTTTTATCAGTGAACGTAAACCTGCCGTGCGAATCAAAGTTTTAGACGGTACACAACCGTAATGCAGGCAATCTCCGCCCAGCCTGTCCGATTTTTCGATGAGAATTGTTTTGGCGCCAAACTGTGCGCCGCCTGCCGCAGCTGTAAGTCCCGCCGCTCCGCCACCGATTATCCCCAGATCGAAATCGTATTTGTCCATCATTTTCCTCCCTGAATGCTCGAAATGAACGTTCGTTTAAAGAGCCTGCCCTTTCTGCACAACAGCGGCGATGGTGCGGACATTTCTCATGGCGCGATCTACGTCTATGGTAAGTAACTGCCTGTCTTTCATCACGATCTTTCCGCCGATGATGCTGGTTTTAACATCCGTGCCACTGGCGGCGTATACAAGCTGGGAACAACAATTGTAAAGCGGGGTAAGGTGGGGCTTTTTCATGTCCACCAGAATGAAGTCGGCCTCTTTGCCGACTTCTATCGATCCAATTCTCTTTTCCAGTCCCAGCACGCGGGCCCCGCCGATGGTTGCCATCTTCATTACTGTCTGAGCGCTCATCACGGTAGGATCGAAAGTGGTGACTTTATGGATTTTGGCCGCCGTGTCCATTTCCCGGAACATGTCGAGGTCATTGTTGCTGGCGGAGCCGTCCGTTCCCAGACCAACGACAATGCCTTTTTTCATCATTCCAGGGACGGGGGCAACACCGGAGGCAAGCTTCATGTTGCTTTCCGGATTATGCGAAACCTTGACGTCAAGCTCGGCGAAAATGTCCATATCCTCCTCATCTACCCAGTTGCAGTGAACGGCGATGGTCTGTTCATCAAGAACACCGAGATGCTGCAGATGCTGAACCGGTTTTCTGCCGTAGCGCTGCCTTATCGTTTCAATTTCATCTTTATTTTCCAGCAGGTGGATCAACCAGGGAATCCCCGCCTTGCGGGCGGCTTCCTTAACGGTGATGAGTGTTTCCGGGGAGCAGGTGTAGGGGGCGTGACAGAAAAAGGCGGTTGTAATCAGGGGTGACGAATCTTTCCAGTTGGCAACAAAGCGTTCGGCGATAGCCTTATTGTTAGACGAATCGTTATTGTCCGATATGGGAAAATCAATAAATCCCTGGGCGATAACCGCACGCATGCCTGAGTGCAACGCCGCTTGGCCGATTTTGCCCTCAAAAAAGTAACCGTCGCAAAACGTCGTCGTTCCCGAGAGAATCATCTCCGCCATTGCCAGAATGGCTCCGTCGTAAACCATTTGTTTATTGACGAAGCGGGCCTCCGCCGGAAAAATGTGGTGATGAAGCCAGTCCATCAAAGTCAGGTCGTCTGCCATGCCGCGAAAGCAGACCATCGGCAAATGAGTATGTGTATTGACTAGTCCGGGCATGATGACACAGCCTGCCGCATCAATATTTTCTTTGGCGCGGCCTTCAGTGTTTTGTTCGTTTTCGTCGGGCAGGATTGCGGCAATGATTCCATCTTTAATGCCGATGACCGGATTTTTAATGATTTCCATCTTTTCCGACATGGTCAGAAGGGTTCCGCCGGTAATTGCAATATCCCACTCATTTGTCTGCATAGCATGATTCCCAGTTTTTATTATTTATAATTTTTCCAACTGTTTTATTATTTCATTAATATCCGGCAGTTCGACAATCGGATATATTTTCTTGAAGACGATGCAGCCGTTTTTATCTATTATTATATTTGCCCGTTGAGAGAAGCCTTCTTCCCTGAAAACGCCCAGAGACTCGGCGAGTTTCCCGTGCGGCCAGAAATCGGCCAGCAATCTTGTCTCGGAAATGTTTAGATATTTAGCCCAGGCTCTCTTGCTGGGAACACTGTCTATACTGATGCCGACGGCAACAGTGTTCAGCTTTCTAAAGATTTCGTTGTGTTTTTCCAGAGACTGCATTTGCATTGCACAGACGGGGGTCCAGGCGAGAGGATGAAACGATAAGAGGACGTTTTGTCCTTTGCAATCAGCCAGTTGAAAAATGTTTTCATTTTGATCTTTCAAACTGAAATTCCTAACTTTTGCGCCGACATCGGGAACTTTTTTTACTGTCATGGTTTTACTCCTTTCCTGGTTTGTTTATGACGCCCTCGTAAAAAGGCCGGATGCTGCGTTGCGCTTCATCCTTCCCCGTGTCAAGCACGGGGCAGGCTTGCGGCGTACGCTAAGTACGCCGCATTCCTCATGATTCGCGCGCCTTGCCTGCGGCCTTTTTACGAGGGCGTCTGAAAGTTGTTAATTTTGCAACTTTTTACGTATCCATCTCCGTTAACTCTATTATGTTTTTCCCGTCAGCATTTTTTTTACGTACCGGGCGATGGCGGGCGAGGACGTAAGCCCCGGTGATTCAATTCCCACCAGATTAATGAAACCGGGTAAATCCTCCCTAATTACGAAATCACAAAAGCTGTCGCCGGGACCCTGTAGTTTAGGACGAATACCGGATATGTCCGGACTGACGTTTTCTTCTTTCAAGAATGGCAGAAATTTACTGGCGCTCCTATAGAAGAGGGGAGCTTTTACGGCTGCGACTGCGTAGTCTTCAGTGCGGGGAATATAAGTGGTATCCGGCCCCAACTTCAGCCGCCCGCTTAAATCAATTGTTAAATGAACACCGAGCCCCACATGATTTTTTACCGGTACCGGATAAATCAGTCTTTGCACTGTTCCCTGTTTTACATGGGATATGCTGCAATAATCGCCTTTACAGTAATGCAGTTGATAGTTGCCGCCAACCATGCTGGAGATGGTATCGGATTCCAATCCTGCCGCGTTAATCACGCAACATGTTGTAAAATCAAATGTTCTGCCTTTGGAGTCTTCAGTGAAAATCCTGTAGTTACGGGCTTCCTTTTCGATCCGGACAACTTTTGTATGAGTAATAAGCTCGGCTTTTTTGTTGCGGGCCTGTATCAGGAAATAATTCATTAAATCGTGAGCGCTGGTAATTCCGGTTTCGGGGGAATAAAGAGCGGCGCAAGCCCTGATATTCGGTTCCAGTTGAGCAATTTCCCGGCTGGTGATAAGCTTCGTCGAATTTACGCCGTTCTTTTGAGCATTTTCATGCAAGTGTTCGATTTCATCAGTTTCTTCCGGTTTTACCGCTACAATCAACTTGCCGGTTTTTTTGTGAGGAATGTTATTTTTAGCGGCAATTTCATAGAGGAGGGCGCGTCCGGCGACACACAGTTTGGCTTTGAGTGAATCTGCGGGATAATACATGCCGCCGTGAATTACTTCACTATTGCGGGAACTGATTCCACTGCCGTGGGTGGAATTTTTTTCCAGAATGAAAATAGTTAAATCCGGCCTGGCGATTTCGGCCGCAATGGCCAGACCGACGACTCCGGCGCCTATGATGGTAATATCTGCCTTTTCCATTAGTTGTTTATACACGATTTTGTAAATGAGCGCAAAAAATCTTGAGCGGGAATTGAGTCCGTGGTATTCAGGCTAAGCATCTTAAAAGGTAGAGGATAATTTGAAGATAGCCACTTACAATGTAAATTCCATCCGCTCAAGGATGCATGTTGTTTTGCCCTGGCTGCAAAAAAACAAGCCGGATTACTTTTGCCTGCAGGAGACAAAAGTTGCCGATGATAAATTTCCGGCAGCCGAATTTGCAGATGCAGGCTATCAGATTGTTTTTAAAGGGAATAAACAATATGCCGGGGTGGCGATAGCTTCCAGGCTGAAGCCGGAAAAAGTTGTTTTCGGCATGGACGATGAACCAAAAGATGCCGAACGCATAATTGCCGCAACCTACGGTGATCTTACCATTATTAATGCTTATGTACCGCAAGGGCAGGATAAGGAAAGCCCGCAGTATACATATAAACTGGCCTGGTTTGAACGTTTGAGAAAATATCTGGAAAAGCATTTCCTGCCGCAAAACCGGATTATCTGGTGCGGCGATTTGAATGTGGCGCCGGAAAATATTGATGTGCATGATCCCAAAAGGATTCTGGGGCACGTTTGCTTTAATCCGGAAGTCTGGAAAGCTTATGAGGATGTCAAAGCATGGGGGTTTGTTGATGTATTCCGTCGGCATCATCCCGGTGAAGCGGGGCAGTACACTTTTTTTGATTATCGTGTGCGCGGTGCGACTGAGAGGAATATGGGGTGGCGTGTTGACCACATTCTGGCCACGGAATCTTTAGCCTCACGTTCGCAGGTCTGTAATATTGACCTGCCGACGAGGCTTGAGGAAAAACCATCCGATCATGTTGTTTTGTATGCTGAATTTAAATGAAAATCATAAAATTATTCCAGTTCTTGCGAGGTAATAAAGGATGTATGAGATGGATGAAATCAAGCGGATCAACCAGGAAATATCTGTAAAATTCGGTAAAATCGAAGT
>JBDKVD010000238.1:0-9721 GCA_039679325.1 Smithella sp. | reverse complement strand
CAACACCATGCAGAAATAATGGCCATGAGAATCGCGTTTTTTATCCGGATCTCCTCGGTTATATTTTATCCGGCGGCCTTTATTATTGCCGTGGTATCTAAATGGACGGTAAGGTTTTTGACCGGGCGCAAAGTAAGTAATGCTTCCTATATCACCAAGGATGGGTTGAAATATATTCTGGGAGCAAAGACGCAGGGCAGCGATATTCTGAAAACAGAAAGAGAAATGGTCAACAGGGTGTTTGATTTTTCTGAAATTACGGTGGATGAAATAATGATACCCATCTCCGCACTGACGGCGCTTTCGACTTCGACGAAAATTGACGATGCCGCCCGTATTGTAGCCGGTAAAAAATATTTACGCATCCCGGTCTATCAGGACCAGGTATTTAATATAGTAGGCATTCTGCATTACTTTGATTTGCTGAAAGCTTTGTATAAGCAGAAAGATAAGACTTCATTACCTGAGGCGGACGAAACCATAGAATCACTTTTGCAGACAGAAGTGCTTTATGTGCCCGAGACGAAGAATGCCAAAGACCTCTTGGTGGAGATGCAAAAGCGGCATGAACACATGGCTGTTGTCGTTGATGAATACGGCGGGGCGGTTGGTATCGTAACTATCGAAGATATTGGAGAGGAAATTATCGGCAACATTGATGATGAATATACGGCCGGTGAAAAATTATACAAGAAAATGGCGCCGAATAAATATCTGGTCAAGGGACGCATGGATATTGATGATTTGAATCATCTTTTATCAACGAAATTGCCCAAGGGTAATTATGAAACTCTGGGCGGCTTTCTGATGCACAGGTTAGGAAGAGTTCCTCAAAGAAAAGAAAAGGTTGATTTCAGCGGAATCAAATTTATTATTGAAAATGCCGACCAGAAATCAATAAAGGAAGTTTTGGTGATTCTCCCCGATCAGCTGGATGTGGAATCGGAGAAAAACAGGAAAGGTAATTTGGGAAAAAATGACGGACAATAAATTTTGTGCATTGATATTAGCTGCGGGTAAAGGCACCCGCATGAAATCGGATTTAGCCAAGGTGCTGCACCTCCTGGAAGGAAAACCCCTGCTCGATCATTCCCTTGCCGCCGCCAAGCTCGCCGGGGCGGAAAAAATTGTTGTGATTGTAGGCCATCAGGCCGAGGTGGTTAAGAAAGAGTTTGCCGGTTCAGGAGCTGTTTTTGTGGAGCAAAATCCGCAACTGGGTACAGGCCACGCGGTTTTACAGGCAAAAGATGTGCTGGCCGGCTACACCGGTTTGACTGTTATCCTCTGCGGCGATGTGCCCTTGCTCAAGCCGTCCACTATCTCGGGGTTGATTGAAAATCATAAGGCATCCGGGGCGCCGGTTACCGTACTGACAACATATCCGGCTGATCCCCGGGGGTATGGACGGGTTGTCAAAGATGCTCAGGGGAAGGTCTCGAAAATTGTCGAGGAGCGGGACGCTACTGCTGCTGAGAAAAGCATCGGTGAAATTAATACCGGAATTTATTGCGTGGATACGCCTTTTCTGTTTGCTGCATTAGGGAAAGTAACAAATAATAACAATCAACAGGAATACTATCTGACGGATATTGTTGAAATTGCCTGCCGCGAAGGATTTACAGTCCGATCTCATATTGCCCCTGATTACGTCGAAGTAATGGGAATTAATACACCGGAAGAATTGGCCAGGGCGGGTCAGCATCTGCAAAATAATCGAAAGAATCCGGTTTAATTTGTGTTTGACGGAATTAATTCACTACGGGGCAAGGCCTTTCTGGCGCCGCTCGCGGGCATTTCCAACTTGCCTTTCCGGTTGATTGCACGATCTTTCGGTTGTGCTCTGGCCTACACGGAGATGATCAGCGCTAACGGTCTTACCCGGAATACGGAAAAAACATTTGAATACCTGCAATCCTGTGCGGAAGATAAGCCTCTGGGGATACAGATTTTCGGCGCCGATCCGCAATTGATGGCCCGGGCGGCCTGTATTGCAGTTGAACATGGCGCCGATTTGATTGATATCAATATGGGCTGCCCGGTGAAAAAAGTCGTTAAGACCGGGGCCGGCGCCATGCTGATGAAAGATCCCGGCGCTGTCGGCCGGATTGTTGCCGCCGTTAAAAAAGCGGTTCCGATTCCTGTAACTGTTAAAATTCGTTCCGGCTGGAATCGCAGTTCAATAAATGCCGTCGAAATTGCCCGTATTGCCGCCGATTCGGGAGCAGACGCCGTCGCCGTTCATGGAAGGACTGCCGATCAGGGATACAGCGGGACGGCCGACTGGGAAGTTATCGCTGCGGTCAAAGAAGCCCTGCAAGTTCCGGTAATCGGCAACGGCGATATCTGGCAGCCGCAGGATGCTCTGAGAATGATGACGCAAACATCCTGTGATGCCGTAATGGTGGGCAGGGGAGTGCTGGGCAATCCCTGGATATTTACAGGGATAAATCAATTGCTTGGCGGAAATCCCGGGTGCTGGATGTCCGATTTGATGCAAAGACATGAAATAATTAAGAAACATTGGTCAATGGAGGCTGAATTATGCGGTGGCCGGGTTGCGGCCAGAAATTTTCGCAAACACTTATTATGGTACACCAAGGGGTTGGAAGGATCCAGCCACTTTCGGAATCTTGTTTCCGCTTTGCCGGATTGGGAAAGTATGCTCGCTGAACTCGATAAATATTTCCGTTCACTGGCAGACGGGCATATTTAAATAATGACTTGACTTTGAACGGATAAATTGGCATAAATAAGCAACAATTTTGTAAATTTTTAATCATTTTTTCTAGTTTTATTATGTACTTATTATATACTAATGAGGAAGGACAAAAAATAAAGTGGAAATAGGTAAATTCAACGAACTGGAAGATAAAATAAAAGGAATAATCAGCGAAAAAATATTTTTGAAAAAACAGATCCAAACACTGGAGGAAGTCCTAAAAAATAAAGAATCGGAGATAGAAGATTTAAGTAATAAACTAAAGGCATTAGACGGGGAAAGGGAAAACGTACGCGCGAGGGTGGATTCGTTGCTGGAATTACTTGCGGATATAGAGTTGACAAAATAAGCTTCCAAGGCGTAGGCTTTGAAAAAAAGTTATAAAATTAATATCTTGGGTCAAGAGCTTTCGGTTTTAAGCGATGCAGATGATGAGCATGTATTAAGCGTTATCCAGTTAATAACAGATAAAACAGAAGAGGTGTTAAAGTCTGCAAATAATCTCAAGGCCTTAGATGTTGCTATTCTGACTGCATTAAATATTGCAGAAGAATTGGTGAAATTAAAAGGAGTAAATAAGGAACTCTGCGATCAATTGGAAAGCAGATCCGAAGAATTGATTCAACTTATTGAAAACGCAAGATAATTATATGCTTTATAACCCCTGCGATGTGCGTGATTAACATTTGTTTCTGAGCCAACACTTTGAACTCGGGGTCTATTCTTGTTTGTGGTGTGCATGTCCGCCTTTTTCCCGTTAGTCGGGAGGCGGAAAGCCTGAAGCAATACAATACTGGACGCCCACTTTGTAAAATGGTTCAAAAATACTATTAACACGGCATAGGCGGGGGTTTTTATGCCCCGCGCCTTAATTATAAGCCTTGATCCTGCCTTTAGAAAAACCAGGTTGTATTCATTTTGATGCCTTTGTTGGTGTACTTACAGGTTTTCTCAACATGTTAATAATATTTATATATTAGGCATGTGAAGATTCTTTGTCGTTGCACCGGTGTCTTTGTGAGTCGAGCTCAGAGATTAAAACAGACAGCAATGGATCCTTTGGTAAAAGTGTTTTTTGTTTTATCAAACGGTTTAAATATAGCGCTGTTGGGGAAAATTACTTAAGGAAGTTTGAAGTTTACAAGTAAAAAAACCGAAAATGTTCAAGCGGTGGTTTTCTTCAGCGGGCACGGGGAGGTAAGTTAAATGTTAAATGGAAGTTTATTAGTCCTGGTTATAATTGGTGCGATCTTAGCGGGCGCCTTTGGTGGTTATATTTTGAAGCAGATGTCTGCTGCTAAAAAAATCAGATCATCGGAGAGCTTATCGGCAAGAATTATTGAAGAAGCAAAGAAAGAATCGGAAACAATCAAAAAGGAGGCGATCCTGCAGGCCAAGGAAAACCTTCTCAAGATGAAAGGCGATTTCGACCGCGAAACCAAGGAAAGAAGAAATGAATTGGATGGATTAGAGAAAAAGATCCGATCCAAAGAAGAAAACCTGGATAAACGCATTGATCTGCTGGAGCAAAAGGAAGTAAATATTGAAAGCCGTGAAAAAACAATAATATCGAGAGAAACGGCAATCGAGGAAAAGCATCGTAAGCTGGATGCGATAATGGATGAGCAGAAAAATAAACTGGAAAATATCGCCGGAATGTCTTCGGAGGAAGCCAGGAATATATTAATCCAGTCTATCGAGTCTGATGCCAAACGTGATGCGGCAGCCACCGTCCGTAAAATTGAAGAAGAAGCCAAGCTGACGGGAGATCGGAAAGCTCGTGAGATTATTGCTTATTCTATTCAGCGGTACGCCGGCGATTACGTGGCCGAGCATACTGTTTCCGTCGTTAATCTGCCCAGTGAAGAAATGAAGGGCCGCATTATCGGACGGGAAGGCAGAAATATCCGCGCAATTGAAGCAGCTACCGGCATCGATTTGATTGTCGATGATACTCCGGAAGCGGTGGTTCTTTCCAGCTTTGACCCGGTGAGAAGAGAAATAGCCAGAATATCGCTGGAAAGATTAATTCAGGACGGTCGAATCCATCCGGGACGCATCGAAGAAATCGTTAAAAAAGTTCGTTTGGAAGTGGAACAGATCATCAGGGAAACCGGAGAAAAAACATCTTTTGATGTCGGTGTTCATGACATACATCCTGAAATCATTAATTTATTGGGCAGTTTGAAGTATCGAACAAGTTACTCTCAAAATGTGCTGCAGCATTCAATTGACGTCGCTTACCTTACGGGCTTAATGGCGTCCGAATTGAAGATGAATGTTAAGGAAGCTAAGCGAGCCGGTTTGCTGCACGATATCGGCAAGGCAATCGACCATAAAATAGAAGGGCCGCATGCCGCAATCGGCGCGGACTTTGCCAAGCGTTTCGGAGAAAATCCACGAATTATTCAGGCCATAGCCAGTCATCACGATGACGGTCGGAACAATACTTTGCTGGGAGTTCTTGTTCAGGCGGCGGATACGCTTTCCGCAGCGAGACCCGGCGCCCGCCGCGAAATGTTGGAAACATATGTCAAGCGCCTGGAAGAGCTGGAAAAAATCGCCCATTCATTTAACGGTGTTGATAAGTGTTATGCTATTCAGGCCGGTCGTGAGATCCGCATACTGGTGGAAAATGAAAAAATATCGGATAACGATACGGTAATGTTATGTAATGATATTATTAAAAAAATTGAAAGTGAACTGAGCTATCCGGGGCAGATAAAGGTTACTGTAATTCGAGAAACACGCGTTTCTAATTTTGCCAAGTAAGATCGGATAGAAAACAATATAAAAAATGAAAATTCTTTTTATCGGCGATATCGTGGGAAAACCCGGCAGGCGGGCAGTCAGAGAGCTCCTGCCCAAATTGGTTGGTGACCGCCAGATTGACCTTGTGATTGCCAACTGCGAAAATGCCGCCGCCGGATTCGGTGTTACTCGAGATATTGTAGAAGAGCTTTATGACAGCCAGATTGACATCCTTACTTCCGGAAACCATATCTGGGATAAGAAAGAAGTGATGGAGTTCATAAAGGATTACGAGACCTTGCTGCGTCCGGCCAATTATCCGCCGACAATCCCGGGATCAGGCACTGTGATCATGCCTACGGCGTCGGGGGAATATGTCGGCGTCCTCAATCTGGCCGGCAGAGTCTTTATGCAGCCCATTGATTGTCCGTTTGCGACGGCGAAAAATGAATTATCCCTGCTGCAGAAAAAAACAAAAGTTATTATTGTGGATATTCATGCCGAAGCGACTTCCGAAAAAAAGGCGTTGGGCTGGTATCTCGATGGCGAAGTGAGCGCCGTATTGGGAACCCATACCCATGTGCAGACGGCAGATGACGAAATTCTGCCCAAAGGGACGGCATATTTGAGTGACGTCGGTATGACGGGACCTTTCGATTCCGTCATTGGTGTGAAGAAAGATATAGTAATTAAAAAGTTTTTAACAGGTGTGCCAAACAGGTTCGAAACGGCTAAAGGTGACGTTCGCCTGCAGGCGGTTTTATTGGATATTGATTCAGCGACCGGGAAGGCAAATTCTATCGAGCGGATCAGCGTCAAGTTAAAGGAGAAAGTGGAGGCAGGAGAGGGATGAAAAGCGCTTATGATATTTTAAAAGAAAGAGGCTTTGTCGAGCAGGTGACTGATGAAGCTTTAATTCGGGAGCTTTTCGACGCCGGGCCCGTTACCTGTTACATCGGCTTTGATCCCACGGCCACCAGCCTGCATATCGGCAGCCTGGTTCCCATCATGTCGCTGGCGCATATGCAGAGAAACGGCAACAAAACAATATCTCTGGTGGGCGGCGGCACCGGCTTAATCGGCGATCCCAGCGGCAAAACTGAAATGCGTCAGATTCTTACCCGGGAACAGATAGACTACAATGCGTCATGCCTGGGGAAGCAGCTTTCCCAATACCTCGATTTTTCCGATGATAAAGCCTTACTGCTCAATAATGCCGACTGGTTGACTAAAATCAACTACATTGAATTCCTGCGCGACATTGGCCGGCACTTCAGCGTTAACCGGATGCTGGCAGCGGAAAGTTACAGAATAAGGATGGAAAAAGGCCTCAACTTCATCGAATTTAATTATATGCTCTTGCAGGCTTATGACTTTCTTTATTTATTTCAGAATCACGGCTGTGCGCTGCAAATGGGCGGCAATGATCAATGGGGTAATATGCTGGCGGGAACCGAGTTGATCAGAAAAGTAACAGGTAAAGATTCTCATGCCATAACATTCCCCTTAATAACCACTTCCCTTGGTCATAAAATGGGAAAAACGGAAAAGGGGACAATCTGGCTCGACAAGAAACTGACCTCGCCTTATGAATATTATCAGTACTGGGTAAACAGCGACGATGCCGATCTGGAAAGATTTTTGAAATTATTCACTTTTTTGCCACTCGAAGAAATCAGCATCGTGAAAGATTTGACGGATGCCCGGCTGAACATGGCCAAAGCGGTGCTGGCTTTTGAAGCAACGAAGGTCACGCACGGAGCAACAGAGGCGGAAGCGGCCTGGCGGGCTTCCATGGAAGCTTTCCATTCGCGACCCATAGAGGCGGATATGTTCCTGTCCAGTACTATTCCGCGCACTGTTCCCACTACCGATACTTCCGCTATCCCGCGCTATGCAGTTTCCCGCCAGGATCTGGAAGCGGGTATTTCCATCCTCTCCAGCTGTGCTAAATCAGGATTAACGCAGTCTTCGTCCGAAGCCCGGCGTCTCATCGAGCAGGGCGGAATCTACATCAATGACCGTCAGGTAAAATCAATTGATGAAAAACTGACGGTGGACGATTTTGCCGGCGACAATGAACTGCGGCTCAGAAAAGGTAAGAAGAAGTACCTCATCGTCGAAGTGATAAATTAATCCATAAACAACGATTATAAGTTGCAAAAGATATAGGAAATTGTTAGAGAATACGCAGAGGTGATTGTTTGCGTATTCTTGGTTTGGATTACGGCGAAAAAAGAATTGGTGTTGCCGTTTGTGATGAGTTGGGGATTACTGCTCAGGGTCTGCCGACGATCATCAGAAAAACGAAAAAACACGATTTGGAAATTTTTGCCAATATTATAAAAGACTATAATGTCGAAAAAATTGTAATCGGTTATCCTCTTCGTCTTGATGGTTCCGAGGGGATCCAATGTGAAAAAGTCAACCGCTTTGCAGCTCTTCTGGATAAAATATTTTCCCTGTCTGTAATTAAATGGCCGGAGACGCTTTCTACAAAGGAAGCCGAAGAAATATTGATTAATTCCGGTGTGTCCTGGAGAAAGAGAAAGAAAGAAGTAGATAAATTAGCCGCCTGTATTATTCTTCAGAGTTACCTGGATTCATCCGGTAAGAAAGCCATTAATTAATCCGATAAAATTATTAATGATATGAAGAAGAAATCATCTAAAATTGCATATCGCGCTGTTTTGTTGTTGGCCATAGGTATTATTACATATTTAGCGCTGATAATTAATTATTCCCTAACCCCCATTGACGGAAAAAAAACTCCGGTGACTGTTGATATTCCTACCGGTTCCAGCTTTCTGAAAATCACTCAAATTCTTGAAGATGCAGGAATGATCAAGAGCCGGATATTATTTTATGGTCTGGTGAGCACCCGGCAGGCATTGAAATCCATTCGTGCCGGAGAATATGAATTTAACACTTCAATGAAACCTTGGGGTGTCGTTGATAAGCTGCTCCGGGGTGAAATTCGAACATATCGCGTGACTATTCCCGAAGACTTGTCCGTGAAAGAAATAGCGGCGCGATTGAAAGAATATAAATTAATAAACGAGAAACAATTTTTTGAATTGGCGGAAGATAAGGAATTCTTACGATCGGTGGGTATTAACGCCGCTTCTGTTGAAGGTTATCTTTTTCCGGAAACATATTACTTTGACCGTTCGATGAGTACACGCCAGATTATGCGCATTATGGTCAACCAGTTTTGGAAAAAAGTTACCCCGGCGATGCTGGACAGAGCAGGCAAACTGGGGTTTAGTGTTCAGGAATATGTTACTTTGGCCTCGATCATTGGCAAGGAATCGGGTAACTATGCTGAAAAACCGCTGATTTCAGCAGTGTTTCACAACAGATTGAAAAGAAAAATGCGTCTGCAAAGTGATCCGACAGCTGTATATGATCTGGAAAAGTTTGAAGGTGCCGTGAAGCGCAGTCATCTGCAGCGCAATTCTCCTTATAATACTTATGTTATCAGCGGTTTGCCGCCGGGTCCGATTGGCAATCCCGGGCTTGATTCCCTGAAAGCCGCTCTTTATCCGGCTGGAATTAATTATCTTTATTTTGTTTCCCAGGGCGACGGGTCGCACTTTTTTTCTTCATCTTTAGAAATACACAATCAGGCCAGCATTCGTTATTGGGAAAGCAAAAAGAAAAAATAGCCGTCATTTCCCTTTCTGTTTTATGAGAAATCCAATAATTTCTTTATAATCAATCCATTTACACTTCTTTGATCAGCAAATAAAAAAATTTTTGTAAGTCATTTCATACCGGTGATTTTCTGCCGAAGATATTTCTCTGATTTTCTTAGTGATTTTAAGACAATAAACGCGGAAAAAGTTAAAATTTTCCCTTGACAAAGCCAATGACCACCTTTATAGTCAACCATGTGGAGCAAAGTGGCTTATCATGGAGGGAAGTGGTGTCAGATTTTCGCGGCCAGTACCATCACAGCATCGATGAAAAGGGGAGAATCATCTTTCCAGCCAAATTCCGGGAGGTTTTTGCCGAGAAGTACGACAACCGGATGGTTATTACCAACTGGGATGGATATCTGATTGTATTCCCTTTTGCTGAATGGCGGCTCATTGAAGAAAAAGTAGCACAAAAGCCAATTTTAAACAAAGGCTTTCGTGATTTCCAACGTTTCTTCATGTCCGGGGCTGTCGACTGCAATCTGGACGGACAGGGGCGTGTGCTCATTCCGCCGACTTTGCGTGAATATGCAAAATTGGAGAAAGATAT
>JBDKVD010000237.1:0-3450 GCA_039679325.1 Smithella sp. | reverse complement strand
TTTGTTCGCCTGGCACAAAGTAGTCATTCATCAACCATTCGTTGAACTCTTCTACATCTTTTTCCGTGATCCCGTATTTTTTCGCCTCCGCCGCACGTTTCTTCCCGCAATAAAACTGGAATAATTCAACTAAATCCAGTTCCTTGCTTTCCTCCAGGAGGACCATGCCCTTTCGAATCACCCAGCTGTCCAGGCGCTGCCATTTTTCCAGTTCCGCTTTTTCTTTTTCTTTACGAATAAGACAACATATCTTGTATTTCTTACCGCTTCCGCAACGGCACAGGTCGTTTCGTTTTTGTGATGTCTCTTCGATCAAATAATCCCAGTTCATTTTAACGTTTTTTAATATGGCGTTTAATTCCTCTTCTTTCTTCCTGGTCATTTGATCTTTTGCTTTTTTATCAAAGGTATTCCAGACATTCATAACGTAATGCAGAATATGATTGACCTCGTCGAGATCACCGAAATCACTTTTTTGGGCAAACGAAAGGTATTCCTTCATTTTGTGGTCGATAAAAAGATTGGTAACCCGCAAGGCCTGATTGCGTTGTTTTTCCGCCGTGGCAATGCTGATTCCTTTCGCTTCGGCGGAAGTTTTTATCATGCAGTCATAGCAGGCCACCTGGGGATTCGGTGACATCGGGTTGACGAAACCGCCTAATTTCGATTTCTTACCGCAAATGTCACATAAGCACAGACCGCCGTCAAAAATTTTGCCTGATAATTTGTCTTTCATGGGATGTCCTCTTTTAGCGATTCATGGGATTTTATAGCCGATGTTTCCGTCTTCATTCTTCTTGCTGCAGGCATGGATAAAGTCGCGGTTTTCAGCGTTCGTTTCGTAAAGATTCTTCAAAAGTGCGAGTAGTTCAGGCTTCTCCCATGTGGCGAGTTGTTGACTAACAGCGCTCAAACCGCCGGGTTTCCTAGTTGTGTTTGTTATCGTTTGAAGGCGCGATAAAGAAGGGGTTTCAAGGAGCGGCAATGATTCGGGTAAGACTATCAAGGAAATGCTGCGCGCCTGACCCGGCACGCGACTGATCAATCCGCGCCGCTCAAAGGTAAGTACCATGGAATGCACGCTCGGCGGCGTTATCCGGAAATACTTCTGCATGTCCGCTTCCGCCGGAGCACAGCCGTTCAACAAGCTGTATTGATGGATGTAAGCGAGGAACTGCCCCTGACGGGCAGTGAAAGTTTTGTCCATCGGGTCTTTCATCATTAATCCTTCCTTTCACTTTAGTAGTAATTCGTGTAACTTTTAAAGCACAAATACGTCAAGGAAAAGACAGCAAATCTTAAAATTTCGCTTTACAAATTAAACACAGATCATGCGATAAAAGTTTATGTTCCGATGGGTTGTTGACCAATGTTAATCTCTTTGTCTCTTTCCGGAAGCGTTTTCGATGAATTCCAAGGCTCGTCTTTCAAATGGAAAACAGCAACGAAAGCCTAACTTACATTTGACATCTCATAAGGCATGCGGTAATTATTTCGATAATAATAAGCACTCATTATCTTTTTTCCCCCATCGCCAAAGTTAATCGCTATAGGAGAGTGTTAAATGAAATATCCATCCGAGACAAATCAAAAACTGCTTGAAGAAATATCCACCCTAAAGCAAAGAATCAAACAACTGGAGCAATTAGAGTCAAAGCGCAAGCAGTCAGAGAAAGCACTGCTGGAGAGCGAAGAACGATACAGATCTCTTGTGGATAATATCGGTTTTGGAATTAATCTAATCGACAAGGACTTTAAAATAATAGCGACAAATGTTGTGTCAGGTCGACATTTTAATAAACAGGCAGGTGAACTTCTAGGTAAATACTGTTTTAAAGAATTCGAGAAACGACAGACAGTCTGTGAACACTGTCCGGGAGTTCTTGCAATGGCTACCGGCCAAGCTCATCAAGTTGAAACTGAAGGCATGCGAGATGATGGCAGCAGGTTTTTAATACGGATTCACGCTTTTCCGCTTTTTTATCCGGATGGCACGATAAGGGGGTTCAATGAAGTTGTTGAAGACATCACCGAACGCAAGCGGATGGAAGCGGCTCTGAAAGAATCGGAGCGACGACTTATCGATATTATTGATTTTCTGCCCGATGCGACATTCGCTATTGATCTTTTCGGGAAGGTTATTGCCTGGAACCGCGCTATCGAGGAGATAACCGGTGTACAGGCGAAGGATATACTGGGAAAAGGCAACCATGAATACGCCATACCGTTTTATGGGATGCGAAGACCAATACTGATTGACCTGGCATTGAGATTCGATGAAGAGATCGAAAAGAAATATGATTTTGTCAAGAGAAAAGGAGAAGTTCTTTTAGCCGAGATTGATGTAACTTTAAAGGGAGAACCTCGGGTACTTTGGGGAAAAGCAGTGCCATTATACGACAGCCATGGTAATGTCGCAGGCGCCATTGAGTCCATTCGCGACATCACCGAGCTCAGGCAGGCGCGGAAAGCCTTACAAAAGTCACACGATGAATTGGAAATCAGGGTTCGGGAAAGAACCGCCGAGCTGATGCAGGCCAACAAGGCGCTGGAAGCGGAAATCTCCGAGCGCAAACGGGCGGAGGAAAAAATCTTTATCCTTGCCAACCTTAGCGATATTTCGCCCCTCTCGATAACCGTATTCGACTTGCAGGACAATCTCCTGTACGCCAACCAGAGGACATTTGACATGCACGGCTATTCCAAAAAAGAATTCCTCGCTCGCAATCTTAAAGAGATTGACGCGCCCTCAAGTGCGGCCTGGATTGAGGAACGCAAAAAAGAAGTTCTGGAGACCGGTGAGGCGCGATTTATCGTGGAGCATTACCGGAAAGACGGAACCTGCTTCCCCCTTGAAGTTTATTTGAAAGCGACCAAATGGAGAGAGCAGACAGTTCTGCTTTGCATAGCATCGGATATTACCGAGCGCCAGCGTGTTGAAGAAGAATTAAGGAAATACCGTGAAAAGCTTGAGATCATGGTTACAGAACGCACAAGAGAGCTCGAAGAAAAGACAAAAAATCTGCAGGAAATAAATACTACCCTGAATGTTCTGCTGCAGAAAAGAGAAGAAGACAAGAAGATCATGGAAGAACGTTTTGTCGCGAATATCGGAACTCTTGTCCTTCCTTATGTGGAAAAGATTAGAAAAAATAACCTCGATGTGCAGCAGCAGTTCTGTCTGGACACTATTGAAAAGAATTTGGATGAAATCGTATCCCCTCTCTTGAAAAACATCCAGCAGTTTAATCTGACCCCCAGAGAGATTCAGATAGCGTCTTTGATAAATGATGGTAAGACCACCAAGGAAATTGCACTAGCATTGGGGATTGCAGAAGGTTCCATCGCTGCTCACAGAAAAAATATTAGAAAGAAATTAGGCCTGGACAGAAACTCTAATCTCCAGTCCCAACTGCGTTTCTTCGAAAAATAAATATTCTACCCATTGAT
>JBDKVD010000236.1:0-2077 GCA_039679325.1 Smithella sp. | reverse complement strand
CTTTAATTGATCCGCAGCCTCTGCCCCGCCTGCTGGTGGACGAACCGACCGTATCGATGATGTTCTATGTCAACGACGGGCCGTTTGCCGGCACTGAAGGCAAATATCTTACTTCCCGGCATTTGCTCGAACGTCTGGAAAAAGAATCACTGCGCAACGTGGCCATCAAAATCAAAAAACTTGAAAGAACCGATGCTTTTGAGGTCTGCGGCCGGGGCGAGCTGCAGATGGCCGTACTGATTGAAACGATGCGGCGCGAAGGTTACGAACTGATGGTGTCGCGACCGCGTGTTATCACCAAAGAAGAAAAAGGCAAAACAATGGAGCCGGTGGAACGGCTTTTCCTGGATATACCGGAAGAATTCGTTGGGAAAATCACGGAAAAATTATCCGCGCGAAAAGGCCGTCTGGAGAGTCTCGTCAATAAAGGCAGCGGCAGAGTCAGCATGGAATTTCTCATTCCTTCGCGCGGTTTGATCGGTTTCCGCAGCCAGTTTTTGACGGATACCAAAGGCGGCGGGGTAATGAATTCATTGCTGGAAGATTACGCGCCCTGGTTTGGCCCCATTCCCCAGCGGATGACGGGAGTTCTGGTGGCTGACCGTTCCGGTCGCGTTACATCTTATGCCAGTTATGCAATGGAGGACCGCGGCGAAATGATCGTGGAAGTGGGAACTCAGGTTTACGGCGGGATGATAGTCGGTGAACGCAACCGCGTGGGCGATATAAATGTGAATATTATCAAGGAAAAGAAACTTACCAACATGCGAGCGTCAACTTCGGATGCAACCGTAATTTTAAGGCCGCCGCGTATTCTCTCTCTGGATCAAGCCATTGAATTCATTGCCGAAGATGAGCTGGTGGAAATAACGCCCAAAAGCGTCCGGCTACGAAAAATGGAGCTTGACGCGGTTAAAAGAGCGTCCCTGCAAAAAAGCCAACGGGATCTCTAATATTGCAGAAAAACAGCAGGAAAGAATAGTTTTGAGCAAACAGTTATTGAAAGAAATCGAACGCCGCCGGACTTTCGGTATAATCAGCCACCCGGATGCGGGAAAAACAACGCTGACCGAAAAGCTGCTGTTATTCGGCGGCGCCATTCAAATGGCCGGAGCGGTAAAAGCCCGCAAAGCGGACAAACATGCCTTGAGTGATTGGATGTCCATTGAAAAGGAGCGTGGCATTTCCGTTACTTCTTCGGTCATGAAGTTCGAATACGCAGACTGTGAGATCAATCTGCTGGACACACCCGGCCATCAGGATTTTTCCGAAGACACTTACCGGGTGCTTACAGCCGTAGACAGCGCCCTGATGGTGATTGACGGCGCCAAAGGCGTGGAGCCGCAGACGCAAAAACTGATGGATGTATGCCGTCTGCGCAATACGCCGATTATCACCTTCATTAATAAACTGGATCGCGAGTGCCTCGCACCGCTGGATATTCTGGCGGATATCGAAGATAAACTGCAAATCGAATGTTCACCTCTTTCCTGGCCTATCGGTATGGGCAAACGCTTTAAAGGCGTTTATAACCTTTACAAGAAAACATTGCATCTGTTCACTTCCGGTAAAAGCCGCCGTTCCGACGAAGGAGTGCTTATTGAAAATCTGTCCGACTCGCTGCTTGACGATCTTCTGGGAAGCCAGGCCGCGGAATTACGGGAGGAGATAGAGTTGCTGGAAGGTGCAGCCACCCCATTTGATCATAAAG
The DNA here is from genome assembly GCA_039679325.1 of Smithella sp. Taxonomy (GTDB): domain Bacteria; phylum Desulfobacterota; class Syntrophia; order Syntrophales; family Smithellaceae; genus MVRV01. The sequence goes on along the minus strand of JBDKVD010000236.1, from coordinate 366 downwards.
AATATTTAAAGGCCGGCCAGACGCCGGTTTTCTTCGGCAGCGCCATCAATAATTTCGGCGTAAAGGAATTACTGGATGCTTTTGTTGAGATTGCTCCTGCTCCGGTGCCGCGACCGACAACAACAAGGATTGTTGCACCTGATGAAGATGATTTTTCCGGTTTTGTATTTAAAATTCAGGCCAACATGGACCCGGCGCACCGCGACCGCATCGCTTTCCTGCGCATCTGCTCGGGCAAGTTTCAGCGGGGCATGAAGGTGCAGCAGCATCGCCTCGAAAAAGAAGTCAGCTTATCGAATGCAACAATCTTCATGGCGCAGGATCGCACCAATGTTGAAGAGGCCTATCCGGGAGATATCATCGGCA
>JBDKVD010000235.1:0-1519 GCA_039679325.1 Smithella sp. | reverse complement strand
CTCATAAAAATAGCCTGCGCTATGTTAAAGAGCAATTCGCGGTATATAAGCACCTATCGTTCTGTGAATCCGATATGCTTGATTTCCGCTTGACAAAGTCATAGTGTTCGCAATGACCAAGTGGCCGCTTTTTTCGAGGTCGTCTGAGAATTGTTTATTTTGTAACTTTTTACGAGGCCATCAATAATGTATGAAAATAAAAAAAGTATAGAAATAAAATATTGCGTGCCTTTTTTCGATCTCGATCCGATGCAGATCGTCTGGCACGGCAACTACCTGAACTATTTTGAGATTGCCCGAGCCAGACTCCTTAACCATCACGGCGTCGATTTATATTCCTATTATGACAGTCATAAATTAATTTTCCCCATAATTCGAACATCGACAAAGCATATTTATCCCCTGCGCCATAACGATGATATTATTATTCAGGCAACGCTTGCGGACGCCCGCGTAAAACTTATTGTCGATTTTGAAATTCGAAAGGAAGACGATGGAAAAGTCTGCGCCCGCGGCCGCACCGAACAGGTAACCGTTAAGGTGCCGGAAATGGAAACAATCTTCAAGATTCCCGAGGATATCCGCCGGGCGTTAGGTTTCTATAATGGATGATGCTTTGCCCAAAGCCTTTGCAGCCGGAGTGGAGCGGGTTGCAGCCTGGGCGGATCTGCTCGATTCGATCAATGTTTATCCGGTTGCCGACGGCGACACCGGCCGCAACCTCTTCATCAGTCTGACGCCTTTACTTGATTGTCATCAGGAAAAAGAAACAATTATCCACCGGCTTCTTTTATCAGCGCGCGGCAATTCCGGCAACATCGCCGCCAGATTTTTTTCGGCATTCTACCGAATTGATTCATTGGGAAGCCTCTACGATTATGCACTGGAAGGAAGCAGACGCGCCTGGAAGGCCGTTAATGATCCTCGGCCGGGTACTATGCTTAATGTATTTGATGCACTGGCGGAAGCCCTGACATCCCGTCCTACTTCCCCTGATCAAAAAGCTATCGATTCCATAATTCATCGTTTGGAAAAATCGGTTCACAATACCTGTGAGATGCTGCCGAAATTAAAAAAGGCCGGTGTTGTGGATGCCGGCGCCCTGGGGATGTACATTTTTTTTGAAGGTTTTTTCTATTCGCTGACCAAAACCGCACACGATCACCGGCCGATCACGGAACTGTTTAAAAATCGTCTGCGTATTTCTCGGGAATTTAAAGAAGATACCCAAGCCGGGTACTGTGTTGATTTCGTTGTTGAAGCGCATTATTTATCCCGGGAGAAACTGGCCAACATCACGGCAAATGAAGAGAGTGTTATTGTTATTCCCGACGGCGATCTTTACAAAATCCATCTGCATACGGACGACAGAGAAAAAATAAAAGCCGAAGCGGCAAAGTTCGGGAGCGTTATAAACTGGGAAGATGACGATCTCAGTCAGCAAATCAATGATTTTCGCCATGTCCGATACAATCAGAAAATGCACATAATGACCGACGCCGCCGGTTCCCTGACTCAT
>JBDKVD010000234.1:0-11785 GCA_039679325.1 Smithella sp. | reverse complement strand
ACAGCGTCGGCCCCACGGCGGACGGTTTTGAAACCTACGGTGTTACCGGTGTTGCTCTGATCACCTTCCTGGCTCTGGCGCTGGCCGGCAATCCCGAAATGGGCGGCAAGCTCATCATCTGGATATTTGCCATGAGAATCCTTATGATCCTCACTGCGCTGGCTTCTTATTTTGCCAACGATGCTATTTGTACCGCCGCTTTCTCCGGTAAAAAAGAATTTAACTTTGAGCATCCGTTAACCTATCTGGTTTGGATCACCTCGGTTGTCTCCATCATCGTCACTTTTATCGCCAGCAAGTATCTGCTGGGTTCTGATCTTGACCCTAAATACGTTGATTTGTGGTGGGCACTGTCCGTCATCATCAGCTGCGGAACCATCGCCGGTGCGTTGATTCCGGAATTCACCAAAATTTTCACCAGTACGTCTTCCCGTCATTGCGAAGAAGTCGTCAACGCCTCCCGTCAGGGTGGTCCTTCCTTGAATATCCTTTCGGGATTGGTTGCCGGTAACTTCTCCGCTTTCTGGCTGGGTCTCGTTATTGCGTTTCTGATGTTTGTTTCTTACATGGTGTCCAAAAACGCTTCTGTTATGGCTCTGATGCCTGTCGAATTTGTTTTTGCAGCACCGGTATTTGCTTTCGGTCTGGTGGCTTTCGGTTTCCTGGGCATGGGCCCCGTAACCATCGCGGTCGACAGCTTTGGACCGGTTTCCGACAATGCGCAGTCGATTTATGAACTGTCAATGATCGAATCCCGTGCCGATGCGAAAGACGTTGTGAAAAAAGAATACGGTATTGCACCTGATTTTGAATTGGCCAAGCATTATCTGGAATCAGGCGACGGTGCCGGAAATACATTCAAAGCCACAGCCAAACCCGTGTTGATCGGCACCGCCGTTGTCGGCGCCACCACCATGGTATTCGGCATCATCATCCTGCTGGAACGCCTCTTTGGTCAGGTTATTGCTAAACTGTCCCTTGTTCAGCCGGAAATTATTCTCGGCCTCATCATGGGCGGTGCGGTCATTTACTGGTTTACCGGTGCATCCATTCAGGCCGTTACCACCGGTTCCTATCAGGCCGTTGTTTTCATCAAAAAGAATATCAATCTGGATAAAGCAGAAGCCTCGATTGAAGACTCCAAGAAGGTCGTTCAGATTTGTACCCAGTACGCACAAAAAGGTATGATCAACATATTTATTGTTATCTTCTTCATGTGCTTGGCTTTTGCCTTCGTTAACCCCTACTTCTTCATCGGTTACTTGATCGGTATCGCCTTCTTCGGTCTGTTTCAGGCGATTTTCATGGCCAATGCCGGCGGTTGCTGGGATAACGGCAAGAAAATTGTTGAAGTTGACCTGAAGATGAAAAACACCCCGCTGCATGAAGCCAGTGTTGTCGGCGACACCGTCGGCGACCCCTTCAAAGATACCTCTTCGGTTTCTCTGAACCCGGTTATCAAATTCACGACTCTGTTTGGTCTGTTGGCAACGGAAATTGCCGTTACCATGACAAACCAGAATTTGAAGCTGGGCCTGGCTCTCGTTTTCTTCGCCATCGCTCTGATCTTCGTTTACCGTTCATTCTACGGTATGCGAATTTCCGCTGAAAAGCTTGGTGGTTGATAGGTTCGGATTTAAGTTATACCAACATTTAAACAAAAAGCGCCTCGAAATGAGGCGCTTTTTTTATTTCGGGATTAATTTTATTTTCAAATCACATTTTATCGTACTCGGCAAAAATCATGGAAAAAACGGCTCGCCCTTGTGTAGCGGAACGTAAATCAGTGGAATAGCCGAACATAGCTTTGAGTGGAACTTTGGCCTTTACCTCGCTTACATTTCCCTTGGGATTGATGGCCTGAATTTCACCCCTGCGGGTATTAATATCGCCAATTACATCCCCCATAAATTCACTGGGAGTTATAATATTAACCAGCATTATCGGCTCCAGCATTATCGGCTCCGCCTGATTGCATCCATCTCGAAAGGCCGTCGCCGCCGCTATTTTATAACCTTGTAAAGATGACTCGCCTTCTTTGAAGGAACCGCCGATAATTGCCACCTCGACATCGATTACCGGATAACTGCTGATCACCCCGCTCATCAGTGATTCGTTTATGCTGTCAACAATTACCCCTTGATATTCCACCGGAATTACCGCCGGATCGAGTTTATTGATTACAACATTACCCAAACCGCGCTTACAGGGCGTTAAAGACAGTCGAACATGTCCGAAATGTTTCTTTTCTCCCAGTTCCTTATCAAATATTCCATCAACTTCAACATGTTTGGAAATCGTTTCACGATAGACGACCCGCGGTTTGCCGACATTTACCTGGGCATTGAATTCCCTTTTCAACCGGTCGACTATAATTTCCAGATGTAATTCTCCCATCCCGGAAATAACGGTTTGCGCCGTTTCGTCATCATATTTCACGCGCAGAGTAGGATCTTCCTGAACCAGCTTGGCCAAAGATGTTGTCAGCTTCTCCTGGTCGGCCGGTGTTTTCGCTTCTATGGCCTGATTGATCACCGGCTCGTAAAATTCGATCTGCTCCAGCATAATCGGATGTTTTTCATCGCAGAGCGTATCTCCGGTGGTGGTCTCTTTTAAGCCCAGAACGGCAATCAATTCGCCTGCCGACGCTTTATCAATCCGTTCTCTCTTATTGGCATGCATCCGCAAAAGGCGGGCTACTTTCTCTTTCTTTTGTTTTTCTACATTGTAAATTTCATCGCCCGCGTTGATATAACCGGAATAAATCCGCAGATAAGTAAGCTTGCGTCCTTCCTCCATTACAATCTTGAAGGCCAGCGCCGCCAGCGGTTCTTTTTCGGAACTATGCCGGATTTCTTCGTTTTTTGTCAGCGGGTTCACCCCTTTAACAGGTGGAATGTCATCCGGCGAAGGTAAAAAATCAATTACAGCGTCCAGCACCGGCTGAACACCTTTATTCTTTAAGGCAGTTCCACACAGGACGGGCACCGCTTTCAATGAAAGTGTGGCTTTTCTCAGAGCGGCTACAATTTCCTCTACCGATATTTCTTCGCCGGCCAGATATTTTTCCGCCAAATCATCGTCCATATCGGCAAGATGTTCAATTAATTCATCCCTTTTGGCCCTGGCCTGTTCGGTAAATTCCTGGGGTATCTCCTGAATGGTAAAATCCATACCCTGAGTTTTTTCATCCCAGGTTATAAATTTTTTATTGATTAAATCAATCGCTCCCTGAAAATTGTCTTCACTTCCGGCGGGGATCTGAACAGGCAGAGGGATGGATGTAAAACGTTCGCGCATCATACCCACCGCGCCAAAGAAATCTGCCCCTACCCTGTCCATTTTATTAATAAAAGCGATTTTGGGCACGCCGTACTTATCCGCCTGATGCCAGACGGTTTCGGATTGCGGCTCGACACCTCCAACAGCGCAAAAAACAACAACCGCACCATCCAGCACCCGCAGTGATCTTTCTACTTCAATAGTGAAATCAACGTGGCCGGGAGTGTCAATGATGTGAATTTCGTGGTTTTTCCATGCGCAGGTGGTTACCGCGGAAGTAATGGTGATTCCCCTTTCCTGCTCCTGGGGCATCCAGTCCATGACCGCTTCGCCGTCATGAACTTCTCCCATCTTGTAAGACTTACCGGTGTAAAAAAGAATTCTTTCCGTAACTGTTGTTTTTCCGGCGTCAATATGGGCGACTATGCCGATATTACGGACACGGGACATTTTTGTTTTTGGTGCCATAAGAAGATTAACTTTTCTCCTCTTTCGAGGGTGCAAAAAGCTCGGGATCAGGATCAAATGCTTTTTTCGTGGATATATGACCTTTAATCGAGGGCAGTTCCTTGCCGTCAATTAATATTTTAACTCTCTTAATACCGGTAACATTTTCCGTAACGGAATTCGTCAGAGAATAAATTGTCGCCATCTCGGCGGTTGCCCCGCCCGGATGAAGCTTGGTTAAATTCTTGGAAAAGCTGATAAAAGCCGTACCTTCATCATTAACCTTTACATCCTTTATGCTGACACCTGCCGGAAAGGTATTGACCAGCTTAGTCTTGGAACCATCCAGAAGGGCTTTGGTAATTTCCTTGACCTGCTGGGCGGTTTCATCGGTAACAAACACATATCTTTTTTCAGGCTTTAAAAAGCGTTCCTGGGAATCAGAAAAATAAACAATCACCAGACGTTTTTCTTTCTTTTTTGCGGCATTCACGTCAACCGGAGGGAAGACTGCATTAAAAACAATAACAAAGAAAACTATCAGCAGGACCGCTATTCCTCCCATGATAAGAGAAAAATAAAATATCCTTGTTGATTTCTTCTTTTTTTTGTCCTGTAGTTCTTCAAAGCGACGCTGTCTTTTTGTAGCCATAAAGCATTAACTCCCCCGGCGGAAAAACTCGGCCAATCTAGGGTATTTTCCCTTTGCTGTCAAGAAGAACAAGCATATAGATTAAGTGCTGTCGCCTGCTATTTTGCTTTTCATTTGAGCAAGCTTATCTTTATCCAGATAATACCTGCCATCGGGTGTTTTGACAACCAAACCATCGGTAATCAACAGATTGAGCGCCTTAGGCCTGATATTACCGGTGCCCACGCGAAAGATATTTTTGCGTTCGTCCTGTATTTTAACTGCTTTGCTTGCTTTAAAAGCACGGGCTTCTTCCAGTTCCGCAATAATCCTGAAACACACCTTCCGCACACCCCAGCCTCCCGCATACAGAGCAAGAAGAACAAAAATAATAAAAGCGGCTGTAAAAATAAGTATTTGTAAATAAATGGGCATATTATTGTTTCTCCATAAGGATATTTTTTTCGTTTATGTCTCTTTCCAAAACACCTTCATCATTTGAGTACGTGGATATTAGTGACAGAACAAGGGGTTGCAACCCCTTATTCTACATTCATTGTCCTTCCACGACGGCAATTTCTTCCGGAGTCAGTCCATACAACTCATAAACCATTTTGTCAATCTGCCGGTCAGTCGCGTCAATCTGACGCTGGATAATGATCTGCTCATGACTCGTTTTAGCCTCCGGCAGTTGCTTGTTCAGTGCAAGCATTTGTTCGACAAGTTGTACCATGCGGTCATGCATTTGCTTGTCGCCATGATTGGAAAAGTCGATAGAACGGATAGGAAGTTTGAATAATTGTATTGGTTTTACTTCAGGAAAAACCCTCGCTTGTTCACCAACCAAATCATCGTATAAGTATTTGACCAGACGAGAATTAAGTAAGCCAAGTAGATATTCGTATTTAATTTGTGCATTACTTGGTAGTTGGACAACAATTCCACTCTTTAGGCAATACCAACCTTCTGAATCATACGATGCAATAATGTGATTGGCGGTTTGACGAACTAATATTTTGGGTTGTTCAAATAATTTTTTACGCCTAGGGCGATAGAGCGAATACCAAGGAATTAATCCACTTTTGGTTTCTACTCGGATTTTAAGACGATCACGATATTTTTCTAATGCCGCATAACAATTAGGGTATTCCTTGATGTCAATTTCTTTTGTCACATAAATAATTACTTTTTGTGACACTGCTCGTAACGAATAACGATTTATCTCTCCGCCAACAATCAATTTTCGTAATATAAATTTTTCTAAACCAAGTTTTTTAGCTTCATTTTCTTTATAAATAAAAGCAGCATCAAGCCCTGAGCTTACACCTGTGGCAACATCCTCGACAATGTCGCGTAGTGGGGCCATTTGATAACACTTCCGAAGAATATTTCTATCGTTACGAACTTGAAGAATATAACTTTCGTCATCTTGGCCAACGGAAGACGCATCTTGGCCATTATGCTCTTGTTTAAGAATAAGAGATAGAGAATTTCTTTCATTTTTGCGCAAGTCGAAAAAGAGTGAAGGGTATTGTTTGTTATCTGTTCCAAATACAAGAATACAAGATGGCGCAGTTACTTTCTCGAATACACTATCACCAAGATTGCAAATACGGAATAATTTTGCCTTTTCAACTAATGTTTTTCGCGTTTTCCAAAACTCATGCTGGTTGAGAAAACTACTAGGAATAATTGCTCCATCATACCCCCCTAATCTTGTTAATTTAAACATTTTTCCAATAAAATAATTGAAACTCTCCGGCGTTCTAACGTGAAAATTTTCGTAATGTGTACGAAAGTATTCTTTTTCTTCTGGCATAAAAGATGCCCCCCAAGGCGGGTTTCCGATCACCGCGTCAAATCCACCTGCCTTGAATATTTCTGGAAACTCCGCCTGCCAGTCAAACACGTTGACCCGGTGCATCTCTTCTTCGTCCAGCATGCTTATTTGTTTGCCGTCATAGAAATCCGGTCCGATAAGCGAATTGCCGCACTTGATGTTGCCGCCCAGATCAGGCAGCGCCCGTTCATGAAAGAGTTTGCGCTGCTGATTCAGCGATTCCCCAGTTTCGCCTTCCAGAACTTTGAGCAGAAGAGAGAGTTTTGTTACCTCCACGGCCTGGCTGTCGATGTCGACGCCGTAAATGTTGTTAAGCAGTATCCGTTTGCGCTCAGCAGTGGTCAGATGCCAGGCATCACCGGACCCTTTGTATAATGTCGGTTTTTTCGCTTTGGCGTGTTTATCCGGGTTGTTTTCCGCATACCATTTTAAATGCCAGTCGAGCAGATATTGGTAAGCGCCGATAAGAAACGACCCCGACCCGCAGGCTGGATCGAGAATCCGTAAATCATCGACTTTCTTTGGTGTTTTCCCTTCCAGAAGTTTGCCCACGGTATTTTTAACGATATAATCCACAATGTAGGTGGGTGTGTAAAAAACGCCTCCCGCTTTTTTGACTTCCGGCTTGTCTTCTACCACGGCGCGGTGATCGCTGGTAAGGCGGATGACCTTGCCTAAAAACTGCTCATAGACCTGCCCCAGGATATCAGCAGACAAAACGGAAAATTCATAAGGAGAATCGGGATAATAGAGACGCTTCAGAATATCTTTGAGAGGTTTATCGTCAATCGTCAGCGACATCGTCAGATTATCCGGTGGCTCGGCTTCGTCTTTTTCGTGGCGGAAATGAAACAGGCCGGAGTTGTAACGATCGTCAGCCTTGTAAAAGAGTTCCTGCAAACGGGCATATGTGTTCTGGCCGTTGCACAAAGATCGCAGAATTCCGTAATCCTCGATGCCCCGATCTTCGGCAATGCGCAAAAAGATGATGCGGTCAATGGTGCGCTGGACGCAATCGTTTAGTTCACGTACACTTACGGTGTTGCGCAGGGCGATGTTTTTAGCCAGCGCATCGCGCCAGCTTTCAATCTCCGCCAGAAAGGAGCTGTCCACTTCGGCAGTACCCCGTTTGGCCTTGTTGGATTCGGCATATTTGTCGAATGATCCTTTAAGGATGGCATCTTTCCCAAAAATACCCGCGATTTCATCCCATTTTTCGGCATACTGCCGCCAGGTATAGTATTTGATACGTGCTTTGCCGGCCTTATCGTTCTGATCCGGCTTGATGCGGCAATCATAGACGGCTAATTCATCAAAGTCGGTGACGATGGAAAGTGGAAGTTTGGCTGACTAGGCGTAACGGCGTACCTGATAGGCGGGAGTCGGAGTGTCTTTGATATTGACGGATGGTTTTTTCGCTTCGACAAAAAACTTGCGCTGTCCGCCGATACGGAAAGAATAGTCCGGCGCCTTGGAGACGCCGCCTACTTTCACCGCGTCTTCGTGAATAACGTCTTTGTAGGCTTCGGCGTTGCCCTGGATATTGTTGATATCCCAACCCAACGCCTCGAAAAAAGGATCAATGAACTCACGCCGAACCTGGGTTTCATTGTAGGAGCCGGATTTGTAAGCATCAATATTGCGTTCAAAACGCTCGATCAGATCGAGAATGATTGGAGGCGCAGGCATGGTTATTCCTTATATTGTATCTTCAGAGCGGTTCTAGAGAACAAGAGGTTGCAACCCCTTGTTCTCTATACGACAGCAAGCCGTGCATTTTTCTTCTATAAATTTGCGGCGGATGATACTATATTATTATTGAAATAACAATGCAGTTAGCTCATTAGGGTGTTGATTATTTTCTAATTAAAGATTACAAAATTAAGACGAATGAACAGTAAAATATGATTTTTTTCAACACTGCTATTTATAATTTCAGGAGGAAATAAATATGCCCACAGTAATGCCGGAAGGAGAAAATATCCGCAGAGCGATTAAATGGATATCAGCAAACATCGAAGAAAACGATAATAAACCGATCAGGCAGCTGGTGGAAAAGGCTGTTTTCAAATTTGATCTATCTCCAAAAGAAGCTGATTTTTTATCAGGTTTTTTCCGCAACCGTAAAGTGGAAAAATAAGCTGCCAGTTGGTCTTTTAACCAACCGGCACGTTGTTTATTCCTTATCAACAGGTTATTGAAAACAGCTTATCCGCATTGTTTCTGTTCGACTAGAGCACGAAGTCTGTTAAATCAACCTTACTGATTTTATCGGGATTCCAGCGGGGCATGTTATCTTTATCCTCCAGCCTTGCCCGGACTCCTTCCATAAAGTCGGGATGACGGATAATGTATTGCGCGGCTTTCAGCTCGGCGGCAAATATGTCCGGCAATGACCGGCCTTCATTATGACGCAGTAATTTTAAAGTTAAGACCAGGGCCGTTGGTGATCGCTCTTTAATACTGTTGAATACCTGCTCACAGAGTCTTGTTTCTAAAGAGCAATAAGATAATGAATTTAGTATTTCATCCAAATCTGATTTTCCGGCAAAATATTCGGAAACCCACAAATCCATATCCTGATTTTGAGGAAGATTAAAGTCGAAGAAAGGTAATAATTGATTCTTAAGCTCGACCAGCAACGATTCCTTATTGAGGGCTTTCACCGGCTCATATTCCTCCAATAATTTGATTAATAAGGGAATATTTGCCGATTTCGCAAAATGCGTCGCCAGGCCGAGACGCACACACTCCATACCTTTTATATCATAACCGGTCAAACCAAGGTATTCGGGATAACCGGGAGGGCACTTGACGAACATCCAACCGGTTGCCCCAACATCCGGAAAAAAACCGATTCTGGTTTCCGGCATGGCCATACGGGTTCGCTCGGTTGCAATTGCAATATCAGCTCCGGTTGTAATGCCCAAACCGCCGCCCATCGTAATTCCATCGGCAATTACAATGACCGGTTTAGCACATTTATTAATCATTAAATCCAGAGCATATTCCTCTGCAAAAAATGCTCTTGCCTGATCATAGGCTTTCTCTTTTGCTTTTTGCTTTATATTCTTCATATCACCGCCGGCACAAAACCCCTTGTCGCCGCCGTAGAAGAAGATAAATTGACATTTCTCATCGGCAAGCGCTTCCTGCAAATGGCTGGTAATAAGACGGACCATTTCTATATTCAGGCTGTTCAATACCTCCGGTCGATTGAGGACAATGGACGCCATTGATTTTGACCGGCGAAAGACGACCGGCAACGATTCCTTATTTTTATTCATGTTTATCCGCCTTCCGGTAATTTATATTTACACTGTTATGCTTTGACCGCAACCAAGTAGTAATTATCGCATAGGTACATTATGTAGAGGAGAATTTCCTTCATATTTTTCATAAGTATTCTGATCGGGCGTATAGATAATGACTTTATTGTCTTCTTTCATCCGAACCGGCGCCGTGGCGGTAAGCAGCGAGTACCACACCCCTATTTTCTTTCCCTGATTATCCAGAACAACAAAGCCAAATTGGTTCTGACCAATATCCCTTGCTTTTGATTTCATGTCCGTGACCATTTCCTGGAGATTTGCCTGTGACAGTTCTACTTTTTTCCATAAAGTGGAATCAAGTGTGTATGCCTTATTCAGGCCCAGTATCGCATTAGGATATACATCCGAACCGCTGATGTAATAGTTAAAATCAGGACTTACCTTGTAGGTTTCGAAAACTTCCGTCGCTTCATTATCGGGCACAATTTTCCCCCAATTTTTAGTAAAAACAATCTTTTCGGCCGCACATGCTGCAAGAGCAGTACAGACAATAATAGATAATACTATTTTTGCGTATTTGTTCATCTTGTTCCTCCTTTGCGCTTCGCGAAAGAAAAATTTATATTTTTTCATAACATAATAATTCCCCCTATTGTGGTCAATTCCGTAATTAACTTTTCAGCTACGAGGAACAAAAAATTAATTTCTATTCGGGATATGATATGCTAAGGTACAAACAATAAGTATGATAAGAGGGAGGCTAGTTTTTCATTGACATACAGGAAAAATTCCTTTATTGCCTCCCGTTATAAGCAATTTCTTATCAAATTTGATAGACTTGGGTTAATGTCTCTTCTGATATAAAAAATCGGCTAAGCTAATAGAGGTCGATTTATATCTATTGAGAGAGTTTATATACTCAGGGTGCTCCTTTTTGAAAAGGTTTGTAAAGAATTAATTGTATTAATAATTACATTTATAAAGAAAGGAGGGTGACTGGATTTAATTGGCTTTATAAGATATTTCATACTTGGTAATAGGATAAATTGCAAAACGATGCGATAATACTCAAGATGAAATCGTTGGCAATGACTGTGGGGCAGAAATAGTTATTGTTATTTGACACTGTTTATTATTTTATTCTAATAGCTTAGGGAGGGTTAAAAGAATGGCTGAAGAAAAGACTATGCCAAGGTGGATTCCTCTTTTAGGGGGATTGCTGGGAAGTACAACCTGCGGTTTACTGCTGTATGCTTTTAGCGTTTTTATCAAACCACTTAGGGAGCAATTCAAATGGTCGGCTATGGAAGTAGGGTTGGCCTACTCAATTGTTGTTTTGGTATTTGGTCTGACGACCTTCTTAGCCGGCAAGCTCAACGATAAGTTTGGCCCGCGGCCCGTTGTGGTTGTCGGAGGCGCCATTCTGGGGATAGGCTTCTTCCTTGTTTCGACAATCACGTCCACAATGCAGCTGTACATTTACTATGGACTCATCGCCGGCTTCGGCGGCGGTTTGGTTTATCTGCCGCCCATTGCCACCGCGCCCAAATGGTGGCCGGATAGAAAAGCGCTGGCTACCGGTATGGCGGTCGTTGGTCTGGGTTTGGGTTCGTTCATCATGGGACCACTGGCGACATATATGATTAACGATCCGAGTATTGGTAATGGAAGTGCGCTTCCCGTATTCAAGTATGTTGGCATCGCGATGTTTTTTATGGCCATTGCTGCAGGTTTCTGTCTTAAAAATCCTCCTGCCGGCTTTAAGCCTGCCGGTTGGAATCCGCCGGCTCCGGTGGCAGGAGCGCCCAAAGTGGGCCGTGATTACACGTTCAATGAGACAATAAAAACCGGCGCATTCTGGAAGCTTTACTTCTGTTACTTTGCCGGCGCCTTTGCCGGCCTGATGGTAATCGGAGTTATGGCTGCTCACGGTATTAATGTAATGACAAAAGAATTGGCTGACTCCATGGGGGTTGCCGTAGCCACGCTTAAAGGCACGCCCGAAGCTAAAGCCATTGCCATGAAGGCCGCTTTTGCGCTGAGCTTTTTCAATGCTTCCAACGCCCTGGTTCGCATCTTGATCGGCGCTGTTGCCGATAAGGCAGGAACAAAGATATGTTTCCTGGTAACCTTTGTTCTTCAGGTAGCCGTCATGCTGGCGCTCTTCCCGGCAGCCAAAGTATTTATCCTGTTCTGTATAGTTGCAATTATCATCGGCTGGAACTATGGCGCCATGTTCACGCTGTTCCCGGCCACCTGTGCGCAGTATTTTGGTGCGACGGCGCAGGGCTCCAATTACGGATTGCTGTTTAC
>JBDKVD010000233.1:0-2443 GCA_039679325.1 Smithella sp. | reverse complement strand
GGTATTTATGCGGGAACATTACTTTTCGTTTTTTATTGGTTGGAGATTATCTGATAGAAAATAATTTGGTTTTGCCCCCTCACCTTATCCGCTCCCGCCGGGGGAGAGGGATGAAAATCGAAGGCAGGGACTCAAGGGGCGGGAAAAAATAGCTTAAGGAATGTGAACGTTTATGAAAATAGCAATTTTAACCATTGGCAATGAATTAATGAGCGGACGGATTGCCGACACTAATTCTTCCTTTATTGCCCGGGAGGCAAACCTGCAAGGCTGGCATGTGGAAGCAATAATGGCGGTTGAGGATAATTTTGCTTCCATCAAGAGCCGTTTGGACTACCTGCTGCCGCTGGCAGACGCCGTTATCTGCACCGGCGGGCTGGGCCCGACTGCCGATGACATCACAACGGAAGCTGTTGCCCAGGCCTTTGGTCTGCCGTTATATAAAGATGAAAGTGTCTTAAATCACATTAAAGATATCTTTGCGAAGCGCAATCTGGTCTGGGTGGAAAACAATACGAAACAGGCCATTTTCCCACAGGGGGCCCAGGTTATTGCCAATCCGCTGGGCACGGCGGCAGGCTTTGCACTTAAGGTTGACGGAAAATGGATTTTTGTTGTTCCCGGAGTTCCCAGGGAGACGCAAAGAATGTTTCCGGAAGGCGTTATCCCGATTTTACGCCGGGAATTTCCGCAAAACGAACAGTATGTTGCCCGGCAAACCATAAAAACTTTCGGAATTTCCGAAGCATCCGTCGATAAGAATCTGGAGGATATCGATTTTGCCGCTCTTGGCGTAAGTGTCGGCTTTTACCCGGTATTTCCGGAAAATCATGTGGTTTTGGTTTCGCGCCAGACAACGGCGGAGGCTGCCGAAGAAAAATTAAAACTGGCTTGCGATGAAGTTGTTGCCCGTTTGAATAAATACATCTTTTCCTATGGCGAAGAAACTCTGGAAGAAATTGTTGCCGGCCTGCTGAAAGAAAAAAAGCTGACCATAGCCGTGGCGGAATCATGCACGGGTGGCTTGATTTCCAACCGTTTGACTGATGTTCCCGGCAGCTCGGAATATCTGGAACGTGCGGCTGTTACCTACAGCAACGCGGCCAAAGTAAGCCTGCTTAATGTTCCTGTGGAGATAATTGCCAAGCATGGTGCGGTAAGCGAAGAAACAGCCCGTTTGATGGCCGAAGGCGTGCGCAAAATGGCCGGCACCGATCTCGGACTGTCCTCCACGGGTATTGCGGGACCTTCGGGCGGCAGCGAGGCAAAACCCACCGGCACGGTTTATCTGGCGCTGAGCGATGCCGGGCAAACTATCTGCCGTCATTATGTTTACCGGTGGGACAGAAAAAGAAATAAGATGTTTTTTTCCCAGGCGGCGCTGCTCATGCTGAAAAATTATTTACAGGGAAAGGATAAGTAAATGGATGCGGAAAAGAACATACGCGCTTTTCTGGCGATCGAACCTTCCGCCGAAGTATTGGCGGCTGTTGGCCGCTTGCAGGAAAGGCTCAAAAGGGAAATCAGCGGTTCCGTCAGTTGGACGCGTCCGCAGGGCAATCACCTGACCTTGAAATTTTTCGGCAATATTGATCTTACGGATGTAGAAAATATATCGGCTGCCGTAAAAAGACAGGCGGCAACGATGCCGCCCCTGCAGCTGAGCATCGAAAAAATGGGAGTTTTTCCTGATTTGAGAAGGCCGCGCGTTCTCTGGGTGGGGACAAGAGGAGACGTAGAGAAGCTTATCGCGCTGCAAAAAAAACTGGAGGAAGAATTTGCGGCCATCGGTTTTCCTGCCGAAAACAGGCCTTTTCGGGCGCATCTGACGCTGGGGCGCATCAAAGATGCGAGGTCGGCGGCAGGTGTCGGCGAGGCTCTGAAAAAGCATGCCGACTTCAGCGCAGGGGAATTCCAGGCGGCTGAACTGATTTTATTTCAGAGCAAACTGAGCCCGCAGGGAGCAACGTATACCAAGTTGGTAACATTTCCGTTGGGTATTTAAAGAAGAGTTAATTGTCATTCCCTTGCGAATAATAATGAGACAAGGGAATCCAGGGAAAGACAACTCTGGGTTCCCCAATCAAATTGGGCAATGACGGAATTTGGGTAGATTTTGAATAAATACTTTAACAATATAATTGATGGTCTCGTAAAAAGTCGACCACTTGGTCATTGCGAGAAACGAAGTGACGAGGCAATCTAATAATATTAACGCTTTACAAAACATGAGATTGCTTCGCTTCGCTCGCAATGACGGTAACCAGGACTTTTTACGAGATCATCACAATTGAGTTTAAAAGAAAAATTATCTCGTATTTTAATAAACAATTTTACGGAGGTTTCATATGTGCGCAGATTTAGACAGATCGAAAGCCATTGATTTGGCCATAACCCAGATTGAAAGGCAATTCGGCAAGGGATCGATTATGAAATTGGGGGG
>JBDKVD010000232.1:0-4555 GCA_039679325.1 Smithella sp. | reverse complement strand
GCGGATGCCATGACAGCGCCGAGCCAGTGCGTCCGGGTCATTTCCACTGTTGACTTGAAACTGTGGACAATCGGGTCCGCCGTATGTACATTTGGATCGCCGCAAACCGTGATCAGTCCGATACGTTTGCGATACATTTTAGGATAATAAACTTTTTGCCAGTTCCAGTCTGCATCAAAGAAAACACACCACCTGTCGAGGTAGGCCTTCATCTGCGCCGTCATGGACCAGAAGTAAACGGGGACACTGTGGATAATGGCGTAAGCTTCCAGTATTTTCTCCTTAATTTCGCCCATATCGTCCTTGATTATACAAATGCCCGCTTTGTTGCATTTCTTGCAATCTTTGCAGCTGGATATTTGTTTCCTGTCGAGGATGATTTTTTCCACCGTCGCACCGGTCTCTTTAGCGCCCGCCAAAGCCTGGCTAAGAAGGATGTCGCTGTTGCCTCGGACCCGCGGACTTCCCATAATGCCCAGTACTTTCATATAATCCTCCTTATATTATTAAATACCCAGCCATTTTACAAAATTGAAGGCCAGTATTCCTCCAAAATACGAAACCAGCAGGGTCAGAATAATCGTAGAATAAAACCATTTATTGCTGCTCATTTCTTTTTTCAACACGGCAATTGTTCCGGCGCAGGGGATAAACAGCATCATAACCACGAGGAAGGCCGCGGCGGAAGCATGGCTCATAATTTGAGGCAGGACATTCACCAATCCTTCCGCACCAACCGAATAAAGAACGCCCAGCGTGGCAATAACGGTTTCTTTGGCGACAAGTCCCGTTAAAAGTGCGGCTATCATTTTCCAGTTCAATCCCAACAGGGAACCGACGGGTTCCAGGAATTTGCCCAGTGTCGCCAGCCAGCTTTCTTCCACAATACCGGACGGGTAATACGATAAAAACCAGATCAGTACCGAGACGCCGAGAATTACTGTACCTGCTTTACGGATGAAAGCAACTGTTCTTGACCAGACAACCATCATAGTTGTTCTTAGATCCGGCCGGTGATAAATGGGCAATTCCATGATAAAAGGAGCATCCTGTTCCTTAATGAATTTATTTACAAAGATGCCGGCGATGCCCAGAGCAATAATATTAAAAGCCAGAATACTCCAGGAAACATAAGGGGCAATCGGACCAAAGACTGCTGCGGAAACAAGGGTCAGAACGGCAAGTCTCGCCGTACAGGGCACAAAGGGAATCAAAAGCAGGGTAATCATTCGAGCTTTGCGCGTTTCAATAATTCGCGCTCCTAATACGGCCGGGACGTTGCAGCCGAACCCCAGACACATCGGGATAAAACTTTTGCCGTGCAATCCCACAATGTGCATGATTCTGTCCATCACATAGGCGGCTCTCGCCATATAGCCTACATCTTCCAAAAGCGCCATCGTTACAAAGAAAATAATTAAAATAGGCAAAAAAGTGATTACGGAGCCGACCCCGCCGATTATGCCGTTTAAGAAGAGACCTTTGAGCCAGACAGGAAGCCCACTAAGCGACGGTTCGCACCAGTCGGCAAATTGCTGAATTAATTCTCCCAGCCAGTTTTGCAGGGGCATGCCCAGAGAGTAAGTGAGAAAAAAGACGGCGGCCATAACTCCCAGCAAAATCGGAATGCCGAACACAGGCCGCGTCAGAATATGGTCGATACGGTCGGTTATAACCACCTGCCCCATCTTGAAGCGGGAAAGCACCGCTCTGGATATTTGTTCAATCCAGTCGTAGCGTCCATTGACTACAGCATGCAGCGAATCTTCATGTTCGATAAACAACGCCATAATTTTTTTCCAGGAATCCGCCGGCAATTGTGCTTCCATTTGCTGCGAAACGGCGGTGTCGCCTTCCATTAATTTTATCGTGAGCCATTGAGGCGTATAGGGAGCAGTGCAGTAAGGTCTGACTTCTTCCAGTATTTTCTCATACACATCTCTGTGATCGGCGGATACTTCCGGCAAATGAGGTTTAAACTGAAAATCGCCGGTGACGAAAGCATTGATTTGGGCAACCAGTTCTTTAATGCCGCTGTTGCGTTTGGCGACCATGGGAATAACGGGAATACCCAGTGCTTTTTGCAGGGCCTTTGTATCGATTTGCATGCCCTGCTCGGAGGCGACATCAAGCATGTTGAGAGCGACAATTACCGGCCGGTCAAGCAGGAGAACTTCGGACAAAAGGTAAAGGCTCCTCTCCAGCGCCGCCGCATTTAAAACTAAAACAACCATGTCCGGCTTTTCCTGAATAATAAATTCGCGGGCAATCCTTTCCTCTTCCGAGAAAGCGGTCAGGCTGTATGTCCCCGGCAAATCAACCATGCGAATCATAGCGTTGGCGCTGCGGTGAAATCCTTCTTTCTTTTCGACGGTTTTCCCCGGCCAATTGCCGACGTGTTGGGATAATCCGGTCAGAATGTTAAAAACGGTGGATTTACCAACATTGGGTTGGCCTGCAAGTGCAACGAATACTTCCCTTTCCGCCGGAAGTTCATCGGCGTCGCTTTTCTTATAAACCATTATTTTTGCAGCTTCACCGTGACCCAAGGCAATTCTCGTATCCGCCACTTGTACTATCACAAGTCCGCCGCTTACCTGGACAATTTTAAATTTGGCATTAGTGGCAATGCCCATTCCGGCCAGATGGCTGGTTAAGGAAGAGCCGCCTTCTATAGAATGAATAATACCCTGATCGCCTTCCTGCAACTGGGTTATGGGTATAGGATTAGTCATTGGTTTTCTGTCCTTTTGTGCTTCAATACTTTACCTTGTATGTTTTCAGTGAATCAGAGAAACACGGTATTTTTTTAACACTGCTTCCGGACCATATGATTCCTTGGTCTGGCGCAGTTTATCATTGCCCATGTCCTCTTCAAGATTGAGAAACTTATACCGGGGCAATAAATGCCTGGCGGTGTCATTAAACATAAACTCGTAAATACCATGATACTTCTTGATCGCCTTCGCAAAGTGTAAAACAAATGTTTCGTTGTTTAATGGCTCACCGACAATAAATCCGACCGGTTTGTGCTCAATGTAATAAATAGAGCCCCGTAAGGCCAGCAACGAAAATTTTTCCAGGGCTTCCCTGCATTGTTCAAAATCGGTTTCCTTCAACGCCAATCCCGAGTCATTTTGCCAAGCTTGTAAGACTATCATAGCCTTGGAGACATTTTTCTCTGATATTATTTCCACTTGATGATTGTAAGCAGAAAGAAACTGGTTCAAGTGATTTCTATGACGGTTATATTGCTTTCCTTTGAAAGAAGCCATTTTTTCCGTCAGATAAATGTAATCCGATTCGCTGTCGTCACAGGTTATAACAAATTTGTCTTCAGGAAAAGAGGAAAGCCACTCTTCGGGAATCGGAAACAGAAAATTATCTTTATGCCGGAGAATGTCAAATGTTTTTTGATCGCATTTCCTGAGATCGATAAGCGGCATCAGATAACGTTGAGCCTGCCTGTTACAGCCGGCGATGAATAATCCGCAATCGGTGGTCAAAAACTCATAACGACTGACGCTGCGGAAAAGGAAAATATTGGCAAACGTATAGTCGGATATCGGCAGATTCATTTGCCTGAAACTATCGAGAAGGAGTGCACGATGCTGAAAATCTATTGTTTCCCGTTTTTTCATAAAATAATTATATTATATCCTTTTGCTATTCGTTTTACAGAATAAATTTATGCCCGTTTTCTCTAAGCCAGTGCCGGTGAATTTTATACTCGGGCATGGCGGCTTCCAGAAGTTTCCAGAATCGCATAGAATGGTTCTTTTCTCTAATATGCATTAACTCGTGAATGATCACATAGTCGACAACATTCTGCGGCGCCATGATCAACCGGAAGCTGAAAGCCAAATTATTCTCCTGCGAACAGGACCCCCAGCGCGTCCGGGCGGAGGTTATTCTAATGCTCCCGGGCAGCAACTGCAAACGGCGGCCAATATGTTCCACCTGACCGGCAAAGTATTCTCCGGCCCTGATTTTATACCATCGAATAAAATAATTTCTCCGCACCCCCGGACCATCCTGGCAGTTAAGGTAAAAACGGTCATTCCAAAAAACAAGGCCTATGGGCAGGTCCTGCTGAAAAAATACCTCCAAAGGATAAGGCTTGCCCAGAAAATAAAAATGTTCACCGGATTCATATAGTTTTTCTCTTCTTTGATGTTTTTGCTCTTTTTGTCTCTGAAGATTTTTTTGAATCCATTCGGATTTTTGTTCAATAAAACTATTAATATCTTTTACCGGCATAAAATAAGGCGCCAGGACAACAACATCGGCTTGCTCCGTAATTTGCAGAGAAATAGTCTTTCTTCTTTTTCTGCTTTTTTTCAGGATATATGAGACTGCCATGATTTATCCGCTATCCTTTATTGTGTCCCGATTAATGTCTTTATTTTTTGCCCACCTTATTCCATTTCCAAATCAAGCGCTACCTTTGTTGGCACAGCCTGCCCCGGCGCAGGCCGGGGTCGTCGGCTTCCTCAACGTATGTATAATACGCCTCGTCGCCTCCTCCTAGCCGCCGCGGTATCATCATTGATTT
>JBDKVD010000231.1:0-5656 GCA_039679325.1 Smithella sp. | reverse complement strand
GGACAAAATATCGTTTTGCCGATGAGGTGATGGAGGGGGACGGTATATGGATGCGGTGCAGCCGTTGTCAGCATGTTTTCTTTCAGGCAAATCCGCAAATTATAAAGCCCGGCAGTGAGCCGGCGGCAAAGGAAGAACTCTTTGCAGAGGACAAAACTTTATCTTTACGCAGGGCGCCTGTTTCCGGTGATGATGAGAATGCCGAACTTTTTCTTGATGATGTCATGCGGGCGAAAATTGAATCAGAAAAAGCAATAATGCCGGAAATAGAAAAGCCTGTAAATGAAGAAATCTTTGAAGATGAAAATGCTCCGGCTTATGAGTCAGCGGTAGAAGGTGGTCAACAAAGAGCAGGGAAATCCTCCCGTAAAAGATTCTGGAAAATATTGGCGATTGCCGTCTGGATTATTGCGGCAATTGTTGTTGTTCCGGCTATTATTTATTATTTTGTTTTCCCGCAAATGGGGGGCCGTTTGCTTAAGGTTGTCAATCAATATGTGGGTATTAGTATTCATGAACCTGCACGTCCTGAAATTGTTGCCGGCCAGGTAAAATTGCAGGATATCAGACAGCGGATTTTGAATAACTTTATGTTGGGACAAATCCGCATTGTAGAAGGTACGGCCGTAAATCAGGCCGATTATCCGGTTTCCCGGATAGTCGTCAAAGGAGAAATTGTTGATGCCTACGCTGTCGTATTGGGAGAGCGCGCCACATATGCCGGGAATGTTTTAACTGATGAAGAATTAACGACTCTGCCGGAAGAAGCAATATTCAGCAGACTTTCTATTCCGGAAGGCAGCAATAATTCGAATGATAAAATTGCACCGAACGGAATGATACCTTTTATGATAGTGTTCGTCCGTGAACCGGCAGGCGTAATTAAAACAACAGTAAAGACAGCCGGTGCGGAACGTCTGTTGTCCAATTAGAACATTATTAATATTAACCTGTTATTTAAATAAAGGCGCGTTGAAAAACGCGCCTTTTGCATTCAATAAATATAGCGTTCCAATCATTTCTAGTCTTTGATCGCGACGTGATTCTGTATACTTATTCTGCTGATTACTCCCTCGCGCAAGATTTGCGGAGGATCGGATGTAACATCAATTATTGTGGAGCCCCTGCCGCCTGCCGTTTTTCCCAGGTCAATAATTGCAGCAATTTTATCCCCGATTTGATTGGCGACTTCGGTTGCAGTTGAACATTCGGGAGCGCCGGATAAATTAGCGCTTGTAGCCGTAAGAGGGTGACCAAGTTTTTGTGCTAAAACCATTGCACCTCTGTGACTGGAAATTCGTATGCCGATTTTACCGGTTTGTGCCGTCAAAAGAGGAGATGTTTTGTCGGAAGCTCTAAAGACAATGGTCAATGGACCCGGCCAGAACGTCTTCATCAATATTAAAGAGACGGCCGGTACTTCACTGACAAGCGGGTAGAGCTTTTCTTCGTTGTCTATGATAACAGAAATCGGATTGTGAAATTTTCTGCCTTTCAGGTCATATATTTTCCGGATTGCTTTTTCGTTTGTAGCGTCCGCACCCAAACCATAAAAAGTTTCAGTAGGATAGGCGATGATACCGCCTTCGGCTAAAATATCCGCTGCGCGGGATAAAACGAATTCTTCTGAAATGTTTGTATCGACTTTTAGGATTTCCGGCATGAAAGTTTTTCCATGGTTTCAAATTTTAGACTGCCTCTTAAATGGGCCGCAGGCAAGGCGCGCAAAGCCTGAGGAGTGAGGCGTACTTATTGCGTACGGCGGAATGACGAGGGATGCAGCGCAACGCAGCATCCGGGCCATTTACGAGGCAGTCAGGTTTTCCTGCTTCTTTTCCACATCCTCTGCCATTTTCCTAATATAGGCGTCAAGTTTGGTGCTGATCTCTTTATCTTCGAGTGCCAGGATGCGTACGGCATACAGGGCGGCGTTTTTTGCCCCGGCTTTGCCTATCGCCATTGTGGCGACCGGTATGCCCCCGGGCATTTGCACGGTGGAAAGCAGGGCATCGAGACCCTGCAGGGCGGTGGCGTCAATCGGCACGCCGATTACCGGCAACTGGGTCTGAGCGGCGATAACACCGGCGAGATGTGCTGCTGCGCCTGCGCCGACAATAATTATTTTCACACCGCGTTTTGCCGCATTCCGGGCGAATCCGGTTGTACGTTCCGGGGTGCGGTGGGCGGAAGTCAAAAAAAGCTCATGGGGGACGTCGAATTCTTCCAGAATTTTCGTTGCTTCGGTCATAACCGGCAAATCGGAATCGCTGCCCATGACCACGCTGACGACTGCATCTGTTTTTTTATTCATAATTTCCCTCGAATTCAGATTTTAAATAAGTGCGCCTAATAACTTATTGAAAGTGTA
This sequence comes from Smithella sp., assembly GCA_039679325.1. Lineage (GTDB taxonomy): Bacteria > Desulfobacterota > Syntrophia > Syntrophales > Smithellaceae > MVRV01. The sequence continues at coordinate 3,288 of JBDKVD010000231.1, read as the reverse complement.
ATTGCAAGCGGCACTTTTGCGTTAGGGAGCTATGTTTTTGCCTTGACAGATTAGTCCTAAATATCTAGAGTTCCGCGCAAGTCAAAAAAAGGAGAATTTAATGAAAAACGAACTTATGGCTTTTATTGAGACCGACAAAGGAACAATCCGTTTACGGCTTTTTGCCGATCAGACGCCGATTACCGTGGGTAATTTTGTTAACCTGGCTCGTCGCGGTTATTACAATAATTTGAACTTTCACCGGGTTATTCCCGAATTCATGATCCAGGGCGGCTGTCCCGAAGGAGATGGCCGCGGAGGACCCGGATACAGGTTTCAGGATGAGTTTGTAGCTGAGCTCCGCCACAATAAACCGGGTATTCTTTCCATGGCCAATGCCGGTCCGCAAACCAACGGCAGCCAGTTTTTTATTACCCATGTGCAGACACCATGGCTCGACGACCATCACACCGTCTTTGGTGAAGTTCTAAGCGATGCTGATCAGGATGTTGTTAATCGGATTGCTCAGGGCGATAAAATTCGTTCCATTCGAATTGAAGGTGATATTTCCGAGCTGATGGAAAGCATCAAATCTATGATAGATAAATGGAATGCCGTTCTCGATGTGAGATTCCCCGAACTGCTCAAAGTTCCGAAAGAATAATTTTTATCATGTCTTATTCCATTTCCCAGTCAATGATATTACACTTAATTGAGGAGAGAAGTTAAAAAAATGCAAGTGAACTTATACGAATATCTGGCCGGCAATGAATATCCGGGCCGGGGCATCTGTATCGGAAAAACGCCGGACGGCGGCAAAGCCATGATCGGCTACTTTATCATGGGCCGCAGCGTCAACAGCCGCAACCGTGTGTTTGATCCCATTGACGGCGGTATACGTACCATGGCGGCTGACCCTTCCAAAATGACGGACCCGCACCTGATCATTTACAATCCTGTTCTGACTTACGACAATACCACGATTGTGACCAACGGCGACCAGACCGACACTATCCGCGATTTTATGGCGCGCAATGATTTTCCGGGCTTTGGTTTTGAAGCTGCGCTTTTGACCCGTACCTTTGAGGATGACGGACCCAACTGGACGCCCCGCATTTCCGGAGTGGTGGATATGCGGGCAGGAGGCTATAAACTCAACATTTTGAAAAGCTGTGAAGGCAATGAGAAGAGCGTGCAGCGTTTTACCTTTGATTATTCGGAGCCCCTGGCCGGCGAGGGACACTTCATCAGCACCTATAAATGCAACGGAACACCGATTCCCAGTTTTGAGGGTGAGCCTTTGCGCGTCGCCATGGACGAGAAAGACCCCAATGAATATGCGGGCAAGCTGTGGGAAGCTTTGAACGAAGACAATAAGGTCAGCCTGTTTGTGCGCGCCATCGACCTCAAGACTCAGGCCTACGAGGACGTCATCATCAATAAATACAAAACGGTGGAGGGATAATCAATGAACGAGATAGCACTTAAATACGGCTGCAACCCCAACCAGAAGCCCGCTCGAATCTTTATGGCGGACGGCAGCAATCTGCCGGTTCAGGTGTTAAACGGCAAACCCGGCTATATCAACTTTTTGGATGCGTTCAACAGCTGGCAGCTGGTAAAAGAGCTCAAAGAGAATACCGGCATGGTTGCCGCGGCCTCCTTTAAACATGTCTCCCCCGCCGGAGCCGCCCTGGGGTTTCCCCTGGACGACGTTTTGCGCAAGATGTATCACATCGATGCCGCTGTGCCGCTGTCAGAGCTGGCCTGTGCCTACGCGCGCGCCCGCGGTGCGGATCGTATGAGCAGTTTTGGCGACTGGATTGCGCTTTCCGACGTGTGCGACGTGCCCGCGGCGAAGATCATTAAAAATGAGGTTACCGACGGCATCATCGCCCCGGGCTATGAGCCGGAGGCCCTGGATATCTTAAAATCCAAGAAAAGCGGCAACTACAATGTAGTTGTTATCGACCCCGACTACGTGCCGGCCTCTCTGGAGCACAAGCAGGTGTTCGGCATTACCTTCGAGCAGGGCCGCAACAGCCTGAAGATCGACAACAGCATGCTGGAAAACATTGTTACCGAAAACAAAACTATGACCGATGCGCAAAAGCGCGATCTGGTACTTAGCCTTATTACACTCAAGTACACACAGTCCAACAGCGTGTGCTATGTGCAGGACGGCCAGGTCATCGGCGTGGGCGCGGGCCAGCAGAGCCGCATTCATTGCACCCGTCTGGCGGGCCAGAAGGCCGACAACTGGCAGCTGCGCCATATGCCCAAAGTTCTCGATCTGCCCTTCCGTAGCGATGTTTCCAAACCCAACCGCGACAACGCCATCGATGTTTACATCGGCGATACCCCGGAGGATGTCATCGGCGAAGATGTGTGGGCCGAAACCTTCACCAGCCGCCCTGAGCCGTTGACGGCAGCCGAGAGAAAGGCGTGGCTTGGCCAGGTCACCGGCGTTTGCCTGGGCAGCGATGCATTCTTCCCTTTCGGCGACAATATTGAGCGCGCCCGCCGCAGCGGCGTGACGGCTATTGTGGAGCCCGGCGGTTCGATCCGTGACCAGCAGGTGATTGACACCTGTAACAAATACGGCATCGCCATGGCCTTTTGCGGCTTGAGGTTGTTCCACCACTAAATCGAATTTCAATGTGTGAGGTTATCAATGATAACAGATAATATTCTCAACCTGATCGGCAATACACCGCTCATCCAGCTTAAAAACTCACGTATTTTCGCCAAAGCCGAATTCCTGAATCCCGGGGGAAGCATCAAAGACCGCGTCGCATTATCGATGCTGGAAGGAGCCGAGCGCGACGGAAAATTGCATCCGGACACGATAATTGTGGAGCCGACCAGCGGAAACACCGGCATCGGCATAGCGCTTGTCGGACGTCTGAAAGGATACCGTGTCATCATCGTGATGCCCGAAAACATGAGTGATGAACGCAAAAAACTTATCGGGGCGCTGGGCGCCGAATTGATTTTAACGCCGGCGGAAGAAAGCATCGGAGGGGCGGTGAAAAAAGTCGCCGAACTGGCGGCATCAAATCCGAAAATATATGTGCCGCAGCAGTTCGAAAATCCGGACAATCCGCGTGTGCACTACGAAGAAACCGCGCGCGAGTTATGGCGTCAGATGAATGGTGTAATCGATTGTTTCGTCGCGGGAGTCGGAAGCGGCGGAACCCTCCAGGGGATTGGAAAGTTTCTCAAGGAACATCGGCCCGATGTCCGCATCGTGGCTGTAGAACCGAAAAATGTTTCCGCCCTGCTTGGCCACGAACCGGGGTTGCATCA
>JBDKVD010000230.1:0-7468 GCA_039679325.1 Smithella sp. | reverse complement strand
CCTGCGTTCCAAACTCGGCTGGGGCGGTTTAACTTCGGGAGCTAAAAGAAAGAAAAATGCTTAATGATTTGAGCATTAAAAATTTTGCCATTATTGATGAACTCCACGTTTCATTCAATAAAGGCCTGAACATTATTTCCGGTGAAACCGGTGCCGGCAAATCAATTATTATCGGTGCGGTAAATTTGCTTTTAGGAGACAGGGCGGCCTCCGAGATGATCAGAACACAGGCCGACGCGGCGACTGTAGAAGCACTCTTTGATATCGCTCAAAATAAGACCTTGCAGGAAAAAGTTCATCAAATGGGCTTTGAGGCGGGAAATGAAATTATTATCCGCCGCGTAATATCCCGCACCGGCAAAAACAAAGTGCTGATTAACGGGCAGATGGCAACGTTGTCCAATCTTGCCGCTGTCTGTGAATCGCTTATTAATATCTGCGGCCAACATGAACATCAGGTCATCCTCAATACCGAAAATCATATTGATATTCTGGATGAATTCGGCGGCTGTCAATCTCTGAGAAATGAATACGAAGAATCGTATAATCAATATCAGCAGATTAAAGCGCAGCAAGAAAAATTGGAAGCTTTGCGCCGAAGCGGGGAAGAAAAAACGGAATTAATTAAATTTCAGTTAAAAGAAATTGACGACGTTGCACCACAAATTGACGAAGACAATACTTTGGCTGAAGAAAAAAAAGTGTTGGTCAATGTACAGAAACTGACGGATGCCGCCCGCCATGCTTATGACCTGCTTTATGGAGAGGCCGGGTGTGTTATTGAAAAATTAAAGGATGTTCAGGCCCGGATAAAAGAAATAAAAAAAATTGACACCCAGTTTAAGTTGTCGGAAGCCGATGTGGAGAACAGCTTCTTTACCCTGCAGGAAGCGGCATTGTCCCTGCGTGATTACGGCAAAAATCTTTTTTTTGATCCGGAAAGACTCGCCGCCATCGATGATCGTCTGGAAATGATCAACAGGCTGAAGCGTAAACATGGCGGTTCACTGGAAAGCATCTTTCAAAAGAAGCAGGAGATGGAAAGAGAACTGCTCCTGGTTTCCAATGTCGAAGACGAATTGAATAAGTTGGCCCAGGAGGAGCCGGCTGTCACGGCCGGGATGCGGCAGAGAGCCGAAGAGCTTTCGCAATTAAGAGCGCAGGCCGCAGGAAAATTAAAAGATGCCGTGGATAAGGAAATTCATGCCTTAAATATGCAGCATGCCTCTTTTGAAATTCGTTTTCAAAGAAGCGCCGCCGGATCGGACCCCGCAATGTATGGTCCCCGGGGTGGCGACGAATTGGAATTTTATCTGACCGCCAACGTTGGTGAAGAGCCGAAGGCATTAAATAAAATTGCCTCCGGCGGTGAGCTCTCCCGGATTGTTCTGGCCTTAAAGAATGTTTTGTCACATGCCGGATCGGTCGGCACTATTGTTTTCGACGAAGTGGACAGCGGCGTTGGCGGGGCTACGGCGGAAATCATCGGGCGAAAATTAAAAGAAGTATCCGCCAATCACCAGGTGATTTGCATTACGCATCTGCCGCAGATTGCCTGCTACGGCGACAACCATCTGCATGTGGCTAAAAAAATCGCCGACGGCAGAACGACAACGATGGTAAGCAAGCTGAATGCCGAGCAAAAAATTGAAGAAATCAGTCGCATGCTTGGCGGCGTGGATTTAACTGAAATGACGCGCAGACATGCGCAGGAAATGCTGGAAAATGCCAGTGCATCATGTTTAGATAGCGGGGAGGTAAGAAATAATGTTAAGAAAAGCGCGCATCGGTGATGTCAAGACCATTCATCGTCTGATTAATCTTTCAGCGCGGAAAGGCGAAATGCTGTCCCGCTCTTTAATGGATATATATAATTCGCTACGGGATTTTTTTGTCTATTACGATGAGGATGAATCATCGGTGATCGGTGTCTGTGCGATGAATATTATCTGGGAAAACCTTGCCGAAATCCGTTCCGTATACGTTGATCAAAATTACCGAAAAAGAGGCATCGGTAAGCAGCTTGTGGAAGCCTGCATCTCGGAGGCCATTACATTAGAACTCTACAGAATATTTTCACTGACCGATAAAAAAGATTTTTTCGCCAAGCTCGGATTTAAAGAAGTGGATCGTTCGACGTTGCCGCAGAAAATCTGGTCGGATTGTTTTCGCTGCCCCAAATATCCTGATTATTGTGACGAAGTGGCGATGATTATAGAACTATGAAACTCTGGCGTATTTTTTTCGTATTTTTATTAATTGTGTTGATGACGGGTTGTGCCGGAAGGATATCGAGGATTATATCACCGCCGGTGGAGCCGCTTTCTCGCGTTGATGCATCTGATGTTGATTTCACCGACGACCTCGATATCGAGTCTCTGAACTTAGCCATTGACAGGAGCCTTTCCTACTATGAAGGCGCCGGGCGCAATAATGTTTATCGCGTAGCCGACAGATTGATAAATGCTGTGCAGATGAAAGAATCGCTGCTCAGTTTTCGCCGGATCATTTCGGAAGACAGCAGCATTGCAGACAAAAAAAAGCGTATAAGCCGGGAATTCGATGTTTACCGGGCGGCGGGCCAGGACGGCTGCGGAGGTGTGTTATTCACCGGTTACTATGTGCCGCTGCTGGAAGGATCCCGGACGAGAACGGAAAAATATAAGTATCCTCTTTACAAACCACCACCGGAGCTGATTTCCGGGAAAAATTCCAATTCTGTTTCTTATTACAGCCGTAAAGAAATTGACGCCGGGGGAGTATTGCGGGGTAAAAATCTGGAAATTGCCTGGGTGGCCGATCCTGTAGAATTATTTTTTCTGCATATACAGGGATCGGGGGAGATAAAACTGAAAGATAATACGATTCTTACCGTGAGTACCTCGCGGACCAACGGCAGGCCGTACCGCAGCGTTCCCCGCTACCTGCTGGATAAGGGGATTATCAATGGTTCCAGTGGATCCAATCGCAGCATCAAACGGTTTTTGAAAGAAAAAGACGAGAACGATATTTATGAAATCTTAAGCTACAATGAACGATATATTTTCTTTAAATTTGTGGAAAAGCCGACGGGCTCGCTGGGTAAACCAGTAACATCAGGCAGAACAATCGCCACGGATCCGGAAATATTCCCCCCGGGTGCGCTGGCTTTTATCCGTCTGAACAAGCCTGCATTTGATAAACAGGGCAATCTCTTGAGTCAAAGAGTCCCTTTTTCCCGGTTTGTTCTCAATCAGGATAAAGGCGCGGCCATCAAAGGTCCCGGCCGGGTTGATCTTTTCTGCGGGTTCGGTGATGCAGCCGAAGTCGAAGCCTCGAGCTTGAAAGAAAAAGGAGAATTATATTTTCTGGTTAAGAAATGAAGCATCTCCAGCTCAAGACAAAAAACCACATGATTATTGATATACAAATGTATATATGATCGACTCTAAAACCGGCAATATCAATATAAAAGAGAACATCTCTTTAAATATTCTTATTGTTGATGATGAGATTAATATCCGTAAAACCCTTTCTCTTTGCCTGGAGGCTGAAGGCCACAAGATCATAGCAGTAAGCAATTATCAGGATGCCGTGACCGAAGTTTCCGCCAGGTCTTTTGACATTGCTTTTGTTGACCTTCGTTTGGGAACCGCCAGCGGCCTCGATCTGATCCCCGTTCTTTTGGCCGCCGCACCCTGGCTTAAAATCATAGTGATTACTGCTTATGCCTCCATTGATACGGCTGTAGAAGCGATGCGGCGTGGCGCCAGAGATTACATCCCCAAACCTTTTACTCCGGCCCAAGTAAAACTGGTTGTTGCCAAAATAGCGGAAGTTTATTCTCTGGAACAGCGCATAAATACCCTGCAGGAAGACCTGGGGCAATTGAATCCGGATATCGACTTTGTAAGTTCCAGTGCCATTATGCAAAAGACCATCAATCTGGCGCGGCAGGTTGCAATTACCGATGCCGGCATACTGCTGCTGGGTGAAAACGGTACGGGCAAAAGTGTTTTTGCCAAAGCTATCCATGGCTGGAGCAAACGTTCGATGCGGCCGTTTGCCGTGGTTTCCTGTCCGTCTCTTTCGACTGAATTACTGGAAAGCGAGCTCTTCGGTCATGTCAAGGGAGCGTTTACCGGCGCTGTTCAGGATAATCCCGGCCGGATTGCCATTTGCGAAGGAGGAACCCTGCTGCTGGATGAAATCGGCGATTTGCCCCTGACAATTCAAGCCAAGCTGCTGCGTTTCATTCAGGAAAAGGAATACGAAAGGGTAGGTGATCATGTAACCCGCAAAGCTGATGTCCGGCTCATTGCAGCGACAAATATGGATATAGAAAAAGCGGTTCAGGAAGGGCGCTTTCGCGAGGATCTTTATTACCGGCTCAATGTAATTACGATCAAAATACCGCCGCTGCGCGAAAGGCCTGATGATATTTCCGGAATTGCGGATAAATTGCTGACTTTTTTCAGCTGGAGAAATCATTGCACTGTTCAACGTTTTACCGATGAGGCGAAGCAGGCGCTGCATCGATACTCCTGGCCGGGAAATGTGCGGGAATTACGTAATGCAGTAGAGCGGGCATCAATCTTATGTATGGCGGAATTGATCGGCATCGAATATCTTCCGGACAAACTTCTGCTCCAGGGTGAAAGCGTCATGAACAATGAAATGGTTTCCCTGGAAAGACTGGAGGAAATGCATATTCGCCGCATTCTGGCCCGGACTAAGTCCCTTCAGGAAGCCGCCGATATTCTGGGGATTGATCAGGCTACTCTCTGGAGAAAAAGGAAACTCTATAATCTCTGACGACCTCGTAAAAAGACCGGATGCTGCGTTGCGCTTCATCCATCGTCACTGCGGCGTACGCTAAGTACGCCTCATTCCTCAGGATTCGCGCGCCTTGTCTGCGGCCTTTTTACGAGGTCTTCTGAGAATTGTTAATTTTGCGACTTTTGCGAATTCATCACATCTGATTCCAATTCTAATGGAATAACCTCAATCCTCATTGCATTTTGCAATGCATTTTAACTCTTCACTTGAAAATTGCAAACTCCGTAATTATCTTTTCATTGTAAGATCTTGATTTTTCATCATATCGCTAAAGGCATATTCTTTGCTTCATAACGAAGTTCATTGAGGTGCGGGAACATGCTTAGCTTAAGACAAAAGTTGTCGTTGGGATTTGGCGGTCTCCTTTTAATCATCATTATTATCGGCGTTTACAGCGTCCGGGAAATTGCCGAACTGGGTGCAGCAATTGATGTTATTCTGCGGGATAATTATAAGAGTGTAATCGCCTGTGAAGAAATGAAAAAGGCGAGTGAAAGGATAAACAGCGGCGTGGAATTTATTCTGCTTGGCTATGCGGACCGGGGAGGCAAGCAAATCACTGAAAATGAAATAGCCTTTGAAAAGGCATTAAATATTGAGCTGAATAATATCACTATACCGGGAGAAGGTGAAAAAGCAGCCGGTTTACAGAAGCTGTTTAATGATTATCGAACCGTTATTAAAGGCATCCGGAATCCCAACGTTGCAACTGAAGCCAGGAAGAAAATTTATTTACAGCAGCTCTTACCTCTCTTCCGGCAAATCAGAAATACGGCGGATGAAATCCTCAAAATGAATCAGCAAAGCATGTTGGATGCCAATGAACGGGCCAGAAAGAAAGCTAAAGATTCCAGTCGTGGCATGTACATTTTCCTCATATTGGGGATTATGACAGCCGGGGGTTTTATTTTTTTCATCGGCCGATGGATACTCCAGCCGATAACACGCCTTACCCTCTCCGTGGAACAAATTAAAGAAGGAAATCTTGACCTGGTGGTGAAGATCGAATCACAGGACGAGATGGGACGTTTGTCCGAAGCATTTAACGAAATGGCGTCCAATCTGCGGGAGTTTCGGCGTAGTGACAAACGCAACTTGATTAGGACGCTGCATGCAGCTCAGCAGACATTCAACAGTCTGCCTGATGCCGTCGCTGTGCTTAATCTGCAGGGAGTGGTTGATCTATCCACCGAATCGGCCGGAAAGATTTTCGGCCTGAAACGGGGGGTGCAGATAAAACACTTGTCTTTCCCATGGATGGCCGGCCTTTGGAATGAAGTTATTCAAAGCGGCCGTATTGCGGAACCGGAAGGTGCTGATGCAGTCATTCAGCATTTTGTGCGTGGTGAGGAACGTTTCTTTCAACCAAAGGCGATACCGATAGTCGATCACGGCAGGCAACTGACCGGTATAATTTTATATATGATGGATGTTACCGCCCGGCGGCAGCAGGATGATTTAAAGAGAGGTGTTATTTCGACTGTCTCTCATCAATTGAAGACCCCCCTTACTTCGGTGCGGATGGCCGTTCACCTGCTGCTCGAAGAAAAAGTAGGACCGCTTACCGAAAAGCAGGTTGAATTGCTGCTGGCAGCGCGGGATGACAGCGAACGATTATATAAAATTCTCATTGATCTGCTCGATATAAGCCGCATCGAATCAGGACGGATAAAAATGGAATGTCGTGCTATAGAACCGCACATGCTCATTCGGGATGTTTGTGAATCTTTTCAAAAGGAAGCAATTGAAAGGTCAATCAATTTGAACTGCGATCTGCCGGAGGATTTGCCCCAAGTCTGGGTTGATACAAGCCGGATCAGGCATGTTTGCGGAAATCTGCTTTCCAACGCCATCAGATACACTCCAGCCTGCGGCAAAATAACAATTACGGCGGCTGCCGATAATTCAATGGTGCACTTCCGGATTTCTGATACCGGCAGGGGCATTCCGGCCGAATATCTTCCCAGAATCTTTGAACAGTTCTTTCGCGGACCGGAACAGAACGCCGAAACGGGCGCCGGGCTGGGGTTGGCGATTGTCAAGGAGATTGTCGAAGCACACGGCGGATCCGTAGCCGTAGAAAGTGTTGTCGGACGCGGAACAACTTTTTCCTTTATGCTCAGGCGGGCCGATCAATCAGTGACGACCTCGTAAAAAGGCTGGATGCTGCGTTGCGCTTCATCCTTCGTCACTGCGACGTACGCTAAGTATGTCTCATTCCTCAGGATTCACGCGCCTTGCCTGCAACCTTTTTACGAGGTCATGTGAAAAATGTTAATTTAGTTAAGGAGCAAACATCATGATGTTGGACGTGATTGTAGGTATAATCGGGCTTTTGCTCATCGTGTATTTGTTGATTTCCGTAATCAGACCGGAAAAATTTTAGCAGGATGGAAAAGATGTATATAAATGGATGGTTACAATTGGCCCTGTTTTTAGGTCTTTTGTTGCTTATGACAAAGCCCTGCGGGATTTACCTGGAGCGCATTCTGGATAGTGAAGGCAGGACGTTTCTTGATCCAGTGATGAAGCCTTTGGAACGCCTGCTTTACCGCATCTGCGGCGTCGACAGTCAAAAAGAACAGGGTTGGCTTCAATATGCCGTTTCGTTGCTTATCTTCAGCCTGGCGGGCATGATTTTTACTTATGC
>JBDKVD010000229.1:0-2182 GCA_039679325.1 Smithella sp. | reverse complement strand
TCATTAGGTTGTACCTTTGCACTCATGGCCTGTCAAGCTTCCCTATCCCATTTTAAATACAGCAAGTTACTTATAAATCTCTTGACAGATATTATGCAACGGATTTTTTCACTTCCAGATATCATGTCAAAATTAAGATTATAATGAGGATGGATATCTCCACAAGAAGACATAGTTTTACCAATCACAAAGATGAATCAACAGGACCCCCTTGACCCTTACTTATTTTAATGATTCTCGGTCTGCGCCTCGACCAGGCTGCCGCCGATATACTTTTCACGGAGCCGCCGCTTCTCAATTTTTCCGGTCGGATTGCGCGGTACATTATCAAATATGATTTTGCGGGGACGCTTGTAACGCGGCAGACCGGTGCAAAACTGCTCTATGTCGGCTTCGGAACAGGAGAAACCAGGTTTTAACTCGATTATCGCCACGGGAATTTCACCCAGACGGGGGTCGGGAAGTCCGATGACCGCCACATCCTTGATCGCTTCATGTGCACGCAGGAAATCCTCAATCTGCACCGGATAAAGGTTCTCGCCTCCACTAATAATCACATCTTTTTTTCGGTCGACCAGATAGACAAAACCGTCTTCATCCATGCGCGCCATATCGCCCGTATACAACCAGCCGTCTTTGAGCAATTCGGCAGTGGCTTCCGGATTGTTGTAGTAGCATTTCATTACGCCATCGCCCTTAACGCAAAGCTCGCCTACATCGCCCTGCTTTACCTCCCCGCCCTTTTCATCCACAATCTTTAATTCCCACTTATAACCGGCCTTGCCGATGGCACCCACTTTATGGATATTTTCAATGCCGAGATGGACACAACCGGGACCGATGGATTCCGACAGTCCGTAATTGGTGTCATAATCGTGCTTCGGGAAATATTGTTTCCATCGCTTGATCAGGCTGGGCGGAACCGGCTGCGCGCCGATGTGCATCAGCCTCCACTGATCGAGTTTGTAATCGGCGAGTTTTATTTCACCGCGTTCGACGGCGTCCAGAATATCCTGCGCCCACGGAACCAGGAGCCAAACAATTGTTACCTGCTCGTCGGATACCGCTTTGATTATCCATTCCGGTTTGACACCGCGCAGCAAAACGGCCTTGCTGCCCGCAAGGAAACTGCCGAACCAGTGCATCTTTGCACCGGTGTGGTACAGGGGCGGAATACAGAGGAAATTGTCGTCGCGTGTCTGTTTGTGGTGATTCATTTCTACTTCGCAGGACATCGTCAGGCTGCGATGTGCATGGAGAATCGCTTTGGGAAAACCGGTGGTGCCTGATGAAAAATATATCGCGGCATCGTCATCGTCGGAAAGCGTGATTTGCGGAGCCACGGAGGAACAGCATGCCGTTAGTGCATAATAACTTTCGGCAAACGCAGGGCAGTCCATTCCCAAAAAGAGCCGCATTTTCACATTCGGAATCTGCTCCCGGATGGCGTCAATCTTATCGGTAAATTCCGGCCCGAAGATCAAAACGTCGCATTCGGCCAGATCGAGGCAGTATTTGATTTCATCATCCGTATAACGGTAGTTAAGCGGCACCGCCAGAGCGCCGGTTTTCAATACGCCAAAATAGATCGGCAGCCATTCCAGACAGTTCATTAGCAAAATCGCAACTTTGTGACCTTTTTCCAAGCCTCTGCCCAGCAAGAAGTTCGCAAAGCGATTGGCTTTATCGTCGAACTCGCGCCATGTCATCTCCCGCCGGTATTTTTCTTCGGGATCTTTTTCGACAAGTTGATAGTTTTTCCAGTCTGGTTTGATTTCCTGAATTTGTGGATTGAGTTCAATCAGGCTGACTTCTTCACCATAAAGAGCGGCGTTGCGCGCAATAATTTCTGTGATAGGCATTTTTTATTCCTTCTGATTCTAATTTTTTATTTTGCACCGATATTATTCGGGAATAATGTCAAGTTTGGTGGGAACTTGCTTTTACGGAAGGCAAGATACGAATTTCGGGCTTTTATGTCAAGAATGTTTTGGCCACAGGATGTGGGGCGTGGCACCGATGTCTAACGGGTGTGAGTTATGACCGCATATCACCGAATTTCTTTCACTTTGCTTGTAAAAGGCAATAATCAGATAAGGCCGCCGTTTAAAGGTTATATACAACAACTTATACTATTGCATCCTAAATGGTATCCTGTTCGGGCTTTAACCTCGTGTCGTCC
>JBDKVD010000228.1:0-1545 GCA_039679325.1 Smithella sp. | reverse complement strand
ACGCAAGTCCTGCGGCGCCTGCTGCGGTCTTTACAATTATGTGGACAGTTCCCGCGAATCACTGGTGAAAAGATTACGTGGCCGCACAAAACGTTTCCGCGAACTTGTAAAGAATCAGTCTGATCTGAAGCGCTATGCCGATGCTACATTTGCCTGCGAAGATTTTACCCCAAGGTACGAAGTGATTTATTGCTGCGAATATCTCGGTTTTCTTGACGAGGCGGAAAAGAAAGTCGGCTGTTTGTTGCATCCGATGCAAAACTCCGGTGTGGATATGCGTTCAGTTTCTTTTTACGGACAGGAAACCTGCGCCGGGCATATCTGCCCCAGTCATCATTTCATTCCCGCCGGTCAGTCGCAAATTTTAGTAAAGATAATAGACGATTGGTATCTTTTTGGTCTTTGTCTGACAGATATTGATCTGGTAGTTGAATATTTCAAAATGCTGGCCGACAAACTAGGTGAAGAAATCAAACCGGAAGTATTTGACAATGAAAAATTAAAAAATATTGCTTTGGAGTTTTTTAATTGGAAAATCAACTGGCCTTTCCGGTCGTTCGAGACCAACCGGTTGGGTAAATATTATTTTGACGGCTCACAATACATGATCAGTTACATTGACTATGAGAAATTAGGCCGGGAAATTTCTCCTTTCGATAAAATCTTCATGAGCCTTTCTTCCAAATTTGAAGATGCACAGGAAGTTGCTGCCGCGGAAAATTTGATTATGGGCAATGTCCGGAAATTTATCTCTGCATATCAGGAGCTTTTTTGATTTCCTATTGACAGGCAACTCATATTTTGTCTAATGTAACCCACAAATAATCCGCTAATCAGAGAGAATTTGTTTAATGGATATAATGCACAGAGAAATCCTTTTCCCGCGGGATGAAATTCAAAAGCGGGTGCGGGAGTTGGCCTCTCAAATTTCCACTGACTACAGTGGTCGTGAATTAATAGTTATCGGCGTTCTTAAAGGCGCATTTATTTTTATGGCTGATTTGATCAGGGCGTTGAGCATTCCCTGCAGAGTTGATTTTGTCCGCATCGCAAGTTATGGTGGAGGCCAGGAAAGCGGAGGCCGGACGGTACTGACCAAAGACATCGAAACATCAATTAAAGGTCGGGATATCCTGGTAGTGGAAGACATTATTGATTCGGGTTTGACCTTAACCTATCTGGTTGACTGGTTGAAAGAAAGAAATCCGCAGTCGCTTAAGGTCTGTGCATTTTTGGATAAACGGAAAAGAAGAAAGGTGCTTTTTGAAGCCGATTACGTCGGGTTTACCATAGATGATGGATTTGTAATTGGCTATGGACTTGATTTTAACGAGCAAGCTCGTTTTTTACCGGAAGTCTATATAATCAAACAGCAATAGATTGAGGGAGAAGAATGATAATTCAATGCAGTCAATGCCGGACAAAATATCGTTTTGCCGATGAGGTGATGGAGGGGGACGGTATATGGATGCGGTGCAGCCGTTGTCAGCATGTTTTCTTTCAGGCAAATCCGCAAATTATAAAGCCCGGCAGTGAGCCGGCGGC
>JBDKVD010000227.1:0-2165 GCA_039679325.1 Smithella sp. | reverse complement strand
GCCGGGCAGTATTGAAGGGCGATAAATATATAGTCAACGGCGCTAAGATGTTCATCACCAACGGTCCTACTGCCCGTTATTGTGTTCTGGCCGCAACGACCGATCCGTCCAAAGGTTACAAGGGCGTTATCAATCTGGTCGTGGATTTACATGAAACACCCGGTTTCAAAGTAGGCAAGATCGAAGAAAAAATGGGTATTCGCGCTTCCGGTACATGCGAACTGGTATTTGAAGATGCGGAAATTCCAGCGGAATGTCTGCTGGGCAAAGAGGGACAGGGATTCCAGCAGATGATGGCTGGATTGAATGCCGGACGTATCGGTGTTGGTTCGCAGGCTTGCGGTATCGGCCGCTCCGCTTTGGAAGATGCACTGGCTTATGCTAAAGAGAGAGTGCAGTTCGGTCAGCCGATCACCTCTTTCCAGGCAATCCAGTTTAAACTGGCCGAAATGGCAACGGAACTCGATGCAGCAGAATTGTTGCTTCTGAGAGCCGCCTGGTTAGAAGACAATCATTTGAATTTTGAAATGGAAGCAGCCATGGGCAAATACTACGCTTCCGACGTGGCTATGAGAGCAGCCATTGAAGGCGTACAGATATTCGGCGGTTATGGTTATGTAAATGAATATCCGGCGGAACGTCATATGCGCGATGCCAAGATTTGCCAGATCTATGAAGGAACAAATGAAATTCAGAGAGTAGTTATTGCCCGTAAATTGATAGGCATGAGATAATTATTGAGAGGTAAAAAAAGGCGAGACGGCCCGAGGTTGTCTCGCCTTTTCTGTTTTATTCCAATTCTAAATCAAGCGCTATCTTTGTTGGCCCCTCGACAGGCTCGTGGCAGGCTTAAAGCTGATAGTCGGTCATGGTGAGCTCGTCGAACCACGCATCGTCGCCTCTGCCCCCCGCTGGCGGGGGCTGGGGGTGGTTGGGCCGCCGCGATATCATTATTGATTTAGAAATGGAATTAGAAATATTAATGGGTGATTTATGGATTCGGAATTTGTTGACAGGTTAATTGTTAAAAACGACAAAAAAATAGTATTTCTTATTATGGATGGTTTGGGCGGCGTGCCGCAGAGTTCCGGCGGACAGACGGAACTCGAAGCTGCGTTGACACCCAATCTGGATCAACTGGCGGCTTCAGGAACATGCGGCCTGCTGGACCCCGTAGGCTACGGCATTACGCCGGGGAGCGGGCCTGCTCACTTTGCCCTTTTTGGCTACGATCCGGTAAAGTACAATGTCGGCCGTGGCTTGCTTTCTGCGGCTGGACTCGATTTCCCGATGACAGAAGGCGATCTTTATATGCGGGCGAATTTTGCCACTGTTGACGCCAAAGGTTTGATTACTGACAGAAGAGCGGGCAGGCTCGCCACAGAAAAAAACGAAGCAATCTGCTGCAAACTACAGGAAAAAATTGCTTTCAGTTCCGGCATACAGGCATTTTTCAGAACGGAAAAAGAGCATCGTGCGCTGGTGGCATTGCGTGGAGGCGACCTTTGTGAAGAAATCGCGGAAACTGATCCGCAAAAAACAGGATTGTCACCGCTGGAACCAATTGCCTTAACTCCCCAGGCAAAAAATACTGCAGCCGTCATGCAGGAACTGACGGAAAAAATAAAAGAGGTTTTGAAAAACGAAGAAACAGCCAACGCAATTCTCCTGCGAGGCTATGCCCGTTATCGGCGCTTCCCCACCATGACTGAACGTTTTGGGCTTACACCGCTGGCCATCGCCAGTTATCCCATGTACAGAGGAATTGCCAGGCTTTTGGGGATGCAACTTCCAGACGCAACAAATACGATTGAAGAAGAAATCCAGTCATTGAAAGCAAACTATGACAAGAATGATTTTTTCTTTATCCACGTCAAGTATACAGACTCACGAGGTGAAGACGGCCAGTTTGCTGAAAAAGTGAAAGTGATTGAACAGGTAGATTCCCTGATCCCGGATATTTGCGCCCTGAAACCCGATGTTCTTGTGGTTACGGGTGATCATTCCACACCGGCGGTTATGGCCGGTCATAGCTGGCATCCGGTTCCCGTTTTGCTGTCGGCTGCCAATTGTCGTCAGGACCTGGCGACTACCTTTGGCGAGCGCGCCTGCATTACCGGCGGGTTGGGTAGAATGCCCATGAAATATATTATGAGTGTTGCCCT
>JBDKVD010000226.1:0-6757 GCA_039679325.1 Smithella sp. | reverse complement strand
GGCTGCATTGGCGGCAAACGGTACTGCGGCTTTGAAAGTACCTTGATGCCTGATTTTGAATATTTTCTTTCCTGCGGCATCCCCGGCAAACTGGAGGGTGAAAGATACAAGAAATCACCGGAAATTGTGAATGATCTTATGAAACATCAGCAACCTTTAAAGGCGCCGGAAGATTATCTTGTCTTTAAAAGATGGGATTGCATGGAAGCGGAAGATAATCCTCTGGTGGTTATTTTCTTTGCTCCTCCTGATGTCCTTTCCGGTCTTTTTACGCTGGCCAATTTTACCGAATCGCAGCCTTATGGCGTTATTGCTCCTTTTTGCGCCGGATGCGCGTCAATCGTTGATTACCCCTTAAGAGAACTTAAAACATCGGAAAGTCGAGCCGTACTGGGCATGTTTGATGTTTCCGCCAGGCCCTTTGTGCCTTCCAAAACTCTGACCATTGCCGTTCCCTGGCCCAAATTTGTATGCATGGTCGATAATGTGAAAGAAAGTTTCCTGATAACCCGATCCTGGAATAAGGTAAAATCAAGAATAAAAAAAGATCAACTTTAGACCGGTTGATGCATCAAAATTGCCGGGCTGGCAGATTACTTGCCTTGTCTTTTATTCAGAGAGCTTTCTTATTTCTTCCATCTCAACCTTACTGGAAAGCAGGGCAATAATTTTATCTTTTAAGTCAACATTAATCCTGAGACAAACGCCGCAATCCGAGCTGATATGCTTGGGGACGGGAATGAGTTTGTGCGGCAGTCCTTCCTGCTTCAAAATCTTTTCCGCTTTTAAGGCGTAACTTACCGCCTTGAACAGGATTACATAATTTGAGTTCTGATCGGTCATGGTGCGAACAACCGTCCTGCACTGCTCATGGCTTCTACTATGTCATACATATTGGAAACAACTCCCACGGCGAGCTTTTCCTTGATTTCAAAATAATTGAGACAGGTTCCGCAGACAAGAATTTGCACGCCGCCTCTTTCCAGTTGCTTTAAATCATCGAGGACATCTGAGTCCTGAATGGTTAATTTAACACCGGTATTATAGAAAATCATTACGTCCGGTTTTTGGGCCTGTTCGGCAATCGTGTGACAGAATGATTTTATCAGAACCGTCCCCAATTCATCATTTCCCCGTCCCATTTTGTCTTCATTCACAACGATGACGAAAGGTCCGGTTTTCGCCTCTTTAATTGTGCAGGATGGAGAAAAATCTTCCTGATCCTTATTAATGTCTGTCTGGCGAATTAATTCAATTTCGTAAATACCCCCGCTTTTAGTTTCAACACTGATGTCACAGCCAAACTTGCCGCCAAGGCGCTTAACGTTTTCCAGAGCTGTTTCGTTGTCAACAATCACCTTAACCTGCTTATTGGATTCCAACGCCTGCTTGGCCAGAATAACCGGCTGCGGGCAGGAAAGATTTTGGGCGTCAACTATTTTAACTTCCGTCATATGCTTTTTCTCCCCTTGCTTATTTGTTCTAATGCTTCGAGTGCTTTGATTATTTGCTCCCGGGTATTGAAATAACTGAAACTGAAGCGCACCGTTCCCGCAGGGTAAGTGCCGATTGTCTTGTGCGCGGCCGGAGCGCAATGCAAACCGGGGCGTGACATAATTTCAAAGCGCTCATCGAGTTCCAGAGCGACCGCTCCGGCATCCATCCCGGCTATATTGAAAGAGACAACCGGTATGCGCCGCTCTACCGAGGTATGCCCATAAAGAATTATTCCCGGTAAATTCTTTATTCCCTCGATAAACATCTTTGTGAGATTTTCTTCCTTGCTTTTAATTTCACTGATGCCTTTGGATAAAACAAATTCCACCCCCGCCTGCAATCCGGCGATGCCCGCGGTATTGGGAGTGCCTGCTTCGTAGCGGTCCGGCATAAAATCCGGCTGTGATTCCATTTCCGAGCGGCTTCCCGTTCCGCCGACACAAAGAGGCTCTATGTTTTTTTCCAGTCCTTCGCGAATGTAAAGCCCGCCGGTTCCCGAAGAGCCCAGAAGAGATTTATGTCCGGTAAAAGCGAGCAGATCGATATTCATGTCTAAAACGTCAATGGGGTAACTTCCCGCCGTCTGGGCCGCGTCAACGCATAAAGTCAAACCATAATCCCGGGCAATGCGGCCTACATCGGCGACAGGCATTACAGTTCCCGTAACATTGGAAGCGTGGGTGATCAATATCGCCTTTGTATTTTTTTTGATCGCACCGACGATCTGTGCCGGATCAATAAGCCCTGCCTCGTCGCAGGGCATAACAGTTATATCGACTCCTTTTGTTTCCATCATCCGCAGCGGCCTCATAACCGAATTATGCTCCATGCTGGAAGTGATTACATGATCACCGGGTTTTAACAGGCCGAATATTGCGATATTTAACGCCTCGGTTGCATTTTTGGTCAACACTATTTGCAGAGGATCGGGAACATTGAATAACTGGGCCAGTTTTTCCCTGGTATCGAAAACAATCCGTGCCGCTTCAATGGACAAGCGATGCCCGGAACGCCCCGGAGAGCCGCCGATATTTTGCAGGTAATTTTGCATGGCGGCAATTATTTCCGGCGGTTTCGGCCAGGATGTCGCCGCATTATCAAAGTAAATTATTTCCATAGATTTCGAATCAAATTAATAAACAGAAAACCCCTCCCGGTTTGGGTGGTGGTGAACAAGATTTTATTTAACAAGTCAATAATTATTCTCTCTTAACTTTATCACTCATTGTAAATTTTGTCACGGCCGGTGTTATCTCCTACCTTTTCGGCACTGTTTCCAGAAGTGCTTCGACGCGGGTGCGAATCTGTTCGACGTCGCTTTGCGAATAATCAGTTTCGATTTTCAAGAACGGCATTTTATGCTTATCCGTAATATGCCCCTTGATCTTATAAGATTCTACATTATAGGAATGACAGGCATGCAACACCACATCAATCACGGCATCAGGCTTAAATCTTTCAATCATTTTATCCAGTTCCGTAAGACGGCGATTGTTCGGCGTCATACACGAACAGGGCAGATTCAGATAATGCTGCGCAATAGCCATATAAGGATCGGCTGTGTTTTCTTCAATATCTTCCGCGTATGCCTTCATCCCTGTGCAGGAATCCAGAGCAACAATAACGCCGCCCGCCTCTTCGATGATTTTAAAAACTTTTGTCGCATCACCGCCGACAGGGCAGCCGGTCACCAGCACACGGGGGGAATCGGACTTGCCGTGACAAATGCCTTCCGCCACCCGCTTTTGCAGTTTATCAACACAACTTGCCAGAAGAGGGAGCATTTCTTTTGTTGAAGAAGACTGTGCCAGAAATGTCAGATCATAGATTTCCGTCCAATTTACCGGCAATGGTTTGACTGCGGCAAAATCAAATATTTTATTCATCATTTTGTTTTTGATGTTGGTCTCTTTGATTTCCTGCTCCACGTTTTTGTCGTCGATTTTACAGTCAAAGGTTCTCTCCAGAAAATCCTTTAGTCTTCTGATCATGACCGTCCAATTAATCAGTGCTTCCTTTTGATCGGGAAGTTGCGGCAGATCCATGACCCACATGGGTTTGATGTTGGAAATCAGTTCAAACATCTTTTTCTTCCCGTCGCAGGTGGTTTCGGCAATAACCGCTTCGGATACCGCAAAAAACGGGCAGACGTCCGTTTTGATAAATCCGTAACTGGATTTGATCAGCGGGCAGAGATTGGACGGAAGCACCGTTTCCGCAGCTTCAATGGTTTTATCGGCAAAGGCGCACAACACCGCCGGCACCGCATTCATTGCCCGGATAACTTCCAGGGGCGCATAGCCGCAATAGATGCCGACGACATTTTTCCCCTTTTCCCGCTGGGACTGTATATAGCTTAAAGTACGCTTCGCCGGTTCTCCCGCAAATTCGTCATTTACCAATGGTTCAACACCGGGATTCATTTTTTACACCGCCTATTTTTTGTTTATTCGGCTTATGCGATATATCATTCAACAGCATATATCCAATCAATAATAGTTATATTACAAGAGGTTATATTTCTTTTATTCATTGGCGGAAGCAGGGGTTTAATGCTACTTAAGTACCGTTCAACGAGACCGGGTCGATGAATGCAGGAGCCATCTTGCATTGGGGCGGCAACGAGTGGTTTCGGATATTATGAATTTGTCGAACGTTTAAAGAAAAAATGAAATATGCAGGTATAGATATAGGATCGCGGACCGTCAAGCTTGTCGTGCTCGAACACGGCAAGCTGGTCTTTTCCCGCAAGTCGATTACATCCCACAATCCGCTGGAGACGGCGCGGAAGCTGATGAGCGGCGCCGAATTCGATTTGATCACCGCCACCGGATACGGCCGCCACTTGCTCAAGGGGCATCTTGGCTGCCCGGTAATCAGCGAGATAACAGCCTTTGCTCTTGGTTCCCGTTTTTTTTCCAGTGATTGCGCGTCAATTCTCGATATTGGCGGACAGGACACAAAGGCTATTGCGCTGGATAATAATGGTTTGATGAATAAATTTGAGATGAACGACAAGTGCGCAGCGGGAACAGGCCGCTTCCTGGAGGTTATGGCGACCGCTCTCGGTTTCACGCTGGAAGAATTCTCGCGGGCGGCTCTTGGTGCAAGGAAAGCCGTCAAGATCAACAGTATGTGTACCGTCTTTGCCGAATCCGAGGTAATATCCCTGACTGCACAGGGCGCGCTGCGTGATGAGGTTGCGCTGGGTATTCACAAGGCTATCGTGAGCCGTTCGGCAGGGCTTCTGAAAAAGATTGCGCCGCCGGGGAAGGTCTTTTTCGCTGGTGGTGTGGCACTGAATGAGTGTGTGACGGTGCTTCTCGAAAATGAGATGGCCAGACCAATTTTTGTTCCGCCCGATCCTCAAATTGTGGGAGCGGTCGGAGCTGCGCTTTCCGCAGCGAATGATGCATAGAGGTTATTGCTGCTGATTATTTATTGCAATACGGGCAGCCGGAGTTATCTCGCCTATAAAAAGTTAATCCAGCTTGCCTATCCGAACATTAATCAGGCGCTTTTTGCCGAATGGAAAGAAGCCGGATTCAGTGTTGAAAAGTAAGCCTTACAGAATGTTGAAGAACGTAAAAAAGATGCGGATGAATCAAATGTTTTATCCGCTTTCTTCCTAAAGTTTCTTTATCAGCTTGCTCGCAGGCCCCAGCGCCTGGACCTTGGCCGTCACCCCTTTGATAACCTGGGCAAAACGGTCGCCTTCGGAGGCGGAAACCCAGGTAAACAGGATTCTGTCGCTTTCCAGACCGATGTAACTCAGGAACCTCTTTAACGTCGCAAACTTGCGGCGCGCGACTAAATTTCCGGATATATAGTGGCATTCACCCGGGTGACAACCGGAAACCAGAACGCCGTCGGCGCCAGTCTGCAAGGCTTTCACTATATAAAAAGGATTTATTCTTCCCGTGCAGGGAACGCGGATGATTCTGACATTTGGCGGATACTGAATTCTGCTGATACCAGCCAGATCGGCTCCGGCGTAAGTACACCAGTTGCAGACGATGGCGACAATTTTTGGTTCCCATTCTTTGTTTGCTAAATTTTCACCCATATCTTCTCCTTCCAATGGATAATAATCATCCTGCTGTCGCGTCTATATATGATCATAAAGAATAAGTCAAATAACTAAAAGAAATACACTTGGGTCTATTATTCCATGTTTCTATTATCTATGCATGTAACCCCGATGTTTTTCATCTTTGATTTGGAGATGGAATTAGGTGAACTATTGAATGTTCGGGAAAAACTAAAGAAAAACAAGTTCAGGAGGCAAGATTTACCGTCGATTTTTACCTTGCTGTCAAGGGAACTTCGTCCTGTGGTATTTAGTTCGCTGTTATTTGTTTCAGACCTTCGATGACGAAGGTAAATTCGTCCTCGGCCACGGTCCGCAAGTCGATTAGTATTTCCTCTTTATCCACTCGGACAATAACCGGAACTTCAATCTTCCTCAATTTTTCTTCCATTTTACCGGCAGGTATTTTCCTGCTTTTGATGCCGACTAAAATAGTGGGAATCTTTTGCGTGGGCAGAGACCCGCCGCCGGCTGCTGCGAAATCTTCACGCAGGGAAAATTTCAGTGAATCAAGATTTTCTTTCTCCAATTTGGCAACTAACTTAAGGGCGCGTTTTTTTACTGCGGCGGGGGATTCGGTTAACGCCTTCAGCGCCCGTAACTTCTTCGGCGCGGAGTTGGGAACCAGATAGTGTATTAAAGTGGCTTCCAGAGCAGCCAGGGTGAACTTGTCAATGCGGAGCGCACGGTTTAAGGGATTCTTTTTAATTTTTTCCAAAACATCTTTTTTGCCTACTATGATTCCCGCCTGCGGTCCGCCCAGCAGTTTGTCACCGCTGAAGGTAACCACGTCGGCACCGGCAGCCAGTGTTTCGCGCACTGTAGGTTCATGCTGAAGGCCGTATTGTTCCAGGTCAATCAGGCAGCCGCTTCCCAAGTCATCCATAACGGGAATACCGCGGCTTTTTCCCAGAGCGGCCAGAGATTCAATATCCGCTTCTTCGGTAAAGCCGACTATGCGGAAGTTGCTGGTGTGCACTTTTAAAATCAGGCCGGTATCAGCGTTGACGGCGTTTTCGTAATCGTTGAGACGCGTGCGGTTAGTTGTTCCGACTTCACGCAGAATGGATCCGCTTTTTTGCATAATTTCCGGTATGCGGAATTCACCGCCGATTTCGATGAGCTCGCCGCGGGATACTATCGCTTCTTTTCCTTCAGCCAGCGTGTTAA
>JBDKVD010000225.1:0-14917 GCA_039679325.1 Smithella sp. | reverse complement strand
AATTGAATTCACGTATATTTTTTTGAAAAATAATTGATGGGAAATAATTGACCGAAAGGAAATTTTTTCCTTTTACCGGATAGAGTCTGATTTTTGTCATTCAGAAACATTTTCCAGTCTTTGATTTTCATTGAGTGAATAGACAAAGGCAAGAATTTCGGCAACAGCCCGGTACAATTCCACGGGAATTTCTGTGCCGACTTTTAATTTGCTGAGTATTTGAATCAAATCAGGATCATTCTTGATGGGAATACCGTTATCCTGTGCAATAGCAATTATTTTTTCAGCAACTACACCTCGTCCGCTTGCCGTCACTTTCGGCGCACTATCAGTCGCACTATCGTACTTTATTGCAGCAGCCACGATGCGTTCCTGTTCTTGTCCTTTTTTCATCTTCGTATCTCCCTATGCAAAAAAATTGACCAACTGGTCGGCAAAAAAAGATTGTCGTGCTAAAAATTCTTTCCTTTCCTCCGTTAATCCTTCCTCCTGCACGCAATCTACATAACCCACCCGATAACCGGTCTGAACCAGTGAATTTTTCAGTTCTTCCAGATTATTGCCAATCAGATCCCTGATTTCTTCTCTTTCGCATTTGATTATACAATTGATGCCCCCTTCACGGAAATTGGCATTAACCACAATCTTCCCCACAATGTCCAAATCCAGAAACACGGAAACAGAGCATGATGAAAAATTCTTTTTTCCCTGTTCATCCTTTCCGTCCGGCGTAATAAATATGTCAACTAAACGAAAACCGTCAGCCAGAGCCACCGGAACCTGCAACACAAGTCCATTGTCACTGTCCTGAAAAACGGAATTTATTACCTGGTTTACTTCAATAGTTTTGAGAGTTTCATCGGCAAAGGCCGTTATATTTGCAAGCTTTGACATAAGTTCCAAATCCGACTTCGGATTTTCCCGGAGAATCTCGTTTGCCGCCGATGACAGTTTTAATAACAATGCTTTTAAATTATCGTCCAACGGTTTTTGAACACTTTTTTGCGATGAATCGTCGATAATTTGTTTCAACGAACTTTCCAGCAAAAGGCCCGTCCGGGAAACGAAATCTTTTAAAAATAACGGCTTATTTGTCGTTTGCCGAGAAAGGATTATGTCGTCAAACATTTTTATTAATTTCCTGACATCGCTTTCGGAAAAACTCTGCGGCAGATCGAAGCTTTTCAAAAGCTTTGCAATTTCCACAAATTTATTGACCACCTCCACTAGAGCTTCAGGATTTGTCCGCCACTGCAGCAGATTTCCGTTAATTGTGGAATTACTGCTTTGATTTTTGTTGTCTATAATGTTTAAAATAATCTGCGGCTGCAGGCTGTTGACTTTTACTGTAATTTTTTCACCAATATTTAAAGGGGCGTTGCTGGTTGCCGGAATATGCGCATTCTTCAAAGCCACTGTATATTTGTCGCCTGCCAATTTTTCCAGAACGGTTGCCTCGATGGTTTCTCCCAGAACAACGCCCTGAAGGGGTGAATTAGAAAGGGGTTTTTCTATGCCGCTTTTATTGATATTGTTGATTAAAGATATTGTTGGTGCTAAAGACATCAGGTATTCTCATTTTTAATGCGGGAAAGATCAATAATCAATCCAATTTCCGCCTGAGTAAAGCCGGTGACTTGTGCCGTTTCCTCCTCTGTATGACCATTATTAATCATATTCATTACTTCAGAATATTTACTCCGGGAGAAATCAGCAGCCTTGTTTACCCTGATTGCATTTGTATTTTCAATCTCCTGCCGTGATTTTTCTAAAACTGATTTTACTCTTTTTTCTTTCAGCTCCAGCTCCAAAGCTATTTCCTTCAATGCCAGCCTGCTTTGTTCCATCGCCTTCAGAAATTTATCGGCATTAGCCTGTGATTCAACTATCAAAGATTGTAATTCGGTTGTCATTTCGCGGAGTGGATCAAGAGGTGGATTTTTAATGCCGACATTTACACGCCAAAGCAAAATAATAATCGCCGCAAATAAGAGGAGGTCAAGAACAATTTGTATAAATACAGGATTGAGAAAGTTCATTTTTAAACCTTGATATTAATGTGTTCACCTTCCCCTTCGAATTCGCCCTCTTCACTTACAGCAACCTGGTCTTTGGACTGTTGTTCTTTGCTTCCCCGACCGCTTTCCCGTTCTTCTTTTTCCCTTATTTCGGTTTTTTCGGTTTCTTCCGATTGTTTTACCGTTGCTTTTAAAAGACGATCCTCTTCGGATAAATTTAAAGCTATATTCCGCTGCTGCATGTCCGGATTTTGCTGGTGGACCTGCTGAACTTTTTCCACAATGCCTGACTGTAAAATTGATTGTTGTGCATCTATTGCCCTGACCATGAATTATCACCTCCTTTTCCTAATTCTCATGAAACAGGACTTCTTACCTATGCACATCGTCTAAACATCATAATTGCTTAAATTTTTTTCTTACAATTCTTTCTATACAATAGGGAAAACTAATGATAATAGAGCTAATATTTTCTTCACTGGAAATATTAATTTTCGCCTGATATTTATCAAAGAGAAGCAGAGCCAGCAATAATCCGTTATCAATATCACCGGGTATATTCAAAGAAGAAGAGTCGAAGTTTTCTTTTAACGCTTCCAGATCTATGAAAGGTATAGCCTCACCGGAACTTTTTATTATCACTCTTGCATATTCATTATCGTGTTCCGTTTTAATATAAAATTCTTTGAGAGAACTCGTTAAAGCTCTGGTCATTGCAAAACGAATAACCCTCCAGAAAGCCAACGACAAATCCGCGGTGTTACCTTTAAAATCCGGAATTTCCTTATCCCACTGGAAATCTTTTTTTATCTCGTGTTTAAAATCCAAATAAAAATTAATAAACCGCATCTCTGCTGCCAGCAATAGAGAAATATTGATTCTATCTTCATTTTTAGCTGCCAGTGCATAAAACTTTCCGGCGACATCTTTATACATATCAAAGAAAGATTCCGACTCCTGGCTGACGGCACGAATATCCGTCCTGATGCGCTGCAGTTCATCCGCCATTTTAGTCGCCGCCTCCGGATACATTTCTTCAATCTTCCTTACACTTTCCTCAATTCGTCTTTGCAGTAGTTTTGATCTGCCCATTATACCGTTTAGAGGATTGGCAAAGTTATGTAGAATACCCGGTATCAGTTCTTCAATAAAAGTCGCTGCAAAATCTTTTTCCAGCGCTCTATAAATCTCATTTTTAGCCATTGATACATTTACTTTGGACATTAAATCAACCTTTCGCTCCACAAAACCGGAATATTAAAGATGAAACAGCTCCCTGAACAGGAATGCTTCACATTATGACATAATTAGTAAAATATATGTTTTTAACAATGCCTTCACCAAGAACATTAACTGCTTCCTGCATCAATTCTTTCTTTAATTTTTTACGTTCTTCAAGCGATCTTAAAACCACTGCATTTCTTCCCGTTAGAGTCTGATAAATCAGGCTCCTGACATCCTCTCTGTTTTCCAATTCTGCAATGTTTCCCGCTTCACTTATATTGAAAACAACGTCACACATCAGAATTCTGCTCTTGCCTGTTTTATCTTTCAGATCAATGATAAAATCCTTATAATGAACGTTGTTTATCTTCGTCTGTTCGGTTGCACCCCCTGTGGCGGTTGCAACAGCGCTTTCAGATCTTTTGTTATCGATTACCACTGCCGGCGTACGTGCTACGGTATCTGATTTAAGTCTGGATACGTTATTCTTTGTTCGGATAAGGTAGAAAAGTAATACTCCGGTAATTACGAGAACAACGATCATAACCGGTGCAACAATCAGAACAAGCTTGTTTAACGCCCATTTTCCTTTCGTTGCAGGAACCGGCAGCTCCTGCTTTTCATCAGCCTGAATCGTTGCCTCTGTTATCTTTATTTCAGACGGATTTTCCAGAAGATCTAACTTTGCTTTTTCTACCATATTTGATCCAACAGATTATTATTGATGTACTCGTAAAAAGTCGCAAAACATGCAATTTCGTGACGGCCTCGTAAAAAGGCCGCAGGCAAGGCGCGCGAATCATGAGGAATGAGGAGTACTTAGCGTACGCCGCAGTGACGAAGGATGAAGTGCAACGCCGCATCCGGCCTTATTACGAGGACGTCATTATTGGTAAAATTTGACCATGCTTCTTAATCTCAAAACCGCCTGCGCATGAAGCTGACAAACTCTTGATTCGGTTAATTCCATAACCCGTCCGGTTTCCTTCATAGTCAATTCTTCAAAATAATAGAGCGACAAAACAATTTTCTCTTTCTCCGGCAACCTGTCAATTGCTTTCTTCAGCTTATCTTTTATCTCCATATTGACGAGCAGGTTAAGCGGGTTTCCCGCACTAATTTCCTCGACAATGTCTTCACGGCTGTAACGTTCCAGATAATCAGGCGGCAGGTCTTCCGTGGATATCAGGGAAATGCATCTGGCTTCATCCAGTAACTTGAAATATTCTTCCAGCGGAATATTCAGTTGCTGTGCAATTTCATCCTCGGTGGGGGCTCTTCCTAATTTCTTTTCGAGCACCACCATTGCATTTTCCAGTTTATTGTCTTTGCTTCTGGTCGCGCGGGGCACCCAATCTTTGGCTCTCAATTCATCAAGCACGGCTCCTCTAATCCGGAAACTTGCATACGTTTCGAATTGAACATTTCTGTTTTTATCATATTTTTCCAAAGCAGACATTAAACCCATAATACCCACATTGACTAAATCTTCTTTATCCGCCAAATCTATGGGTAGTTTTGCAGCCAGACGCCCGACTATATTCTTAACGAGCGGCGCATACTGCATTATCAGTTTTTCGCGTTTTTTCTTATCCACAATTCCGACCAATGATATTTTCCCAGAATAATTTTATCGTGCCTTCTTCATCGCTGAATAAAATCTCCTCGCTGCAAATTTCTTTCGCAATTCTGAACAGACATTTGGCAGCGGAAGAATTCGGATAAACTTCGGCTACAGCCTTTTGCTGCAATACAGCCTGTTTTACCTTCTCATCTAACAACACATAGCCCAAATACTCAATAGTTAAATTTAAAAATTGATCCGTAGCATTACTTAATCTATCATATACTTCCTTGGCCTCCGTAGGGTTGCGGACCATATTAACAATCAGGCGAAAACGTCTTTTAGCGTGACGTTGATAAAGCACTTTGATTAAAGCATAAGCATCCGTTAAAGCCGTCGGTTCCGGAGAGGTAACCACGATTATCTCTCGCGCAGCCATATTAAAATACATGACGTTCGAAGAAATTCCGGCGCCGGTGTCTATCAATATAAAATCCAGAGAATCATTAAGATAATTTAATTCATCAATCAGAGTAAGTTTCTGGCCGCGGGAGAGTTCGGCCATTTCCGGAATCCCCGACGCCGACGGCAGAATTTTAATGCCGCCGGGGCCTTCCACCAGGGTATCCGCCAGTGTTCTTTCACCATTTAATACATGAGACAAATTGTAGAGAGAATTGATACCGAGAATAACGTCAATATTAGCCAAACCGGCGTCGGCATCCAGTATCATTACTTTTTGATTCATACGGGAAAGAAGATAACCAAGATTGGCTGCTATATTGGTTTTACCCACACCGCCTTTTCCACTGGTAACGGATATCATCCGTACACCCGGTCGGTAATCTGTTTTTTCACCCCGATTATCGGCTCCTTCTGTTGACATTTTATCTTTTTTTCTTAAAGTTCGGAGAGCCTCTGCCTGATCCGGTCTCATATAACTCCTTAAGTATCAACGTTGGATACGCTTTTTCTTTTTCGAATTAATGAACAACTCTTTTCATAATCAAATTTGCCATTTTATGAGGCGTGACTTCTTCTATATCCTGGGGAACATTTTGCCCGCATGTTAGAAAGCTTACCGGTTTTCGGGCTTTATTTATGACATCATAAAGGATGCCGAAACGTCGTGACTCATCTATCTTTGTGATTATCAGATTGTCGTAATTAAAAGGTGAATACTTCGTAACCATATCCAGCAGATTATCTTCACTGGCTGTACTGCTGATAAGCAGATTGGTTTCAATATCACCGTTTTGCAGCATGGTATCCATAAGGCCTAAATAACCGTCGTCGACACAACTCCGGCCCGGTGTGTCTATCAGGACAACATCCTTATCCGATAACAGCTGCAGCGATTTCTGAAAGTTCTCTTTTGTTGAGGCTACTTCCATCCTGATCCCCATAATTTTTGCATAGGTTCTCAATTGTTCGATGGCGGCAATACGAAAGGTATCAAGAGTAATCAACCCCACATTCATTTTTTCCATCAATGAATAACGGGCGGCAAGCTTTGCCAGGGTTGTGGTTTTGCCGACACCCGTCGCACCGACATAAGCCTTAATTCTTTTTTCTTCTCCTGATTTATTCATCGCCGGTATGGATTTAATTACAAATTGCCTGACAATCTGCAGGACATCTTCTTCGGTCAGCTGATCCTGTGAAGTTATCTGAGCACATATCTCTTCCATGATACTGCAGGCGCTCGCCCTGCTGAACCCACAGGCAAGCAGCTGATAATAGACCTTGCGATTGACATCCGGATTTGATCTCCTTTTTCGCGCCCCCAGAAGATCAAAGAATTTATCCATTGTTTCTTTCAACTCTTCCAATTCTTCTTTTACCGACTTTTCCCTCTGCCCGGCCCGGATGATTTCTTTGAGTTCTCCTATCTCCTCACGAAAGAATTTATAAATATCTTCATTGTTTTCGGTTAAACGGCTGCTTTCGGGCGGCAAGTAATCAATAGTATGCTTCATCTGCGGCTCTGCTTTCTCATCGCGTGCCGCAATTACTTCGAGAACAGACTCGCCCGCTCTATTATTTATTTTCTTAGTGGAAAGAATAATAGCATCAGGCCCCATATCTTCTTTAATTTTGGTCATAGCCTCGTTTATACTTGATACTTCATAGCGTTTAACCTGCATATTATAATTCTACCATCCCTAAAGATTTTACATTTACTTCTCTTGTAATTTCATTATGCGATAAAATCACCATACCGGGATAAAACTTCTCCAATATTTTGCGGAAATGAGTTCTCGTATTCGGTGAACAAAGAATTATCGGCTGCAGGCCGCTGGTCGTAAACGCGTTTACCAGCCGCTGCAGATTGGTAACCAGTTTATTGACAATATTGGGATCAGGCAAAACAAACGATTCAAAATCGGTATGCTGAATGGAGCGATTAATCTTATCCTCAACATCCGGCGACATAATCATAACTGTTACATTTCCGTCTTTATCCGCATACTGCTTTGTTATCGAACGCGCCAGATTCTGTCTTACATAGCCTGTAAGAATGTCCGCATTTTTTGTCACCTGGGCATATTCACCAATTGTTTCCACAATCGTCATTAAATCACGGATTGAAACCCGTTCGCGCAGCAGGCGCTGGAGTACCCTGTGCACTACCGTCACAGGAACCTGTTTGGGTACAATTTCTTTTACCATCCGGGGATAATGTTCCTCCAGATTATCCAAAAGCGCCTGCACATCATTGCGTCCCAAAATTTCATCGGCATGAGTTTTTATCAGTTCCGTTATATGGGTCGTTATCACAGTAGCGGGATCAACAACAACATGGCCTTTAGACTGAGCCAAATCTTTATCCCGTTCCGTAATCCACATTGCCGGCAAACCGAATGCCGGCTCTTTTGCCGGAATGCCTTTGATCTTCGCATCATGACCGTCGGCTGAAATAAGCAAGTGATGGCCCATCATTATATTCCCACGCGCAATTTCTATACCTTTAAGCAAAACATTATACTCATCGGGTCTGAGTTTTAAGTTATCTCGAATGTGTATGGATGGAATAATAAAACCCATCTCCAAAGCCATTTGACGACGCAGTGCTTTGATGCGATGGAGCAGTTCGCCTCCCTGAGCAGAATCTACCAAAGGAATCAAGCCGTATCCTACTTCCAGACCCATGGCATCCAGTGGTGCAATAGTCTCTGCCGCTTCAACGACGGCAGGAGCTTCTTCCTGTTCCATTGTTTCCTGCTCTTTGGCCCTGCTGATGGCCTTGACAATGCTGAAAGCCAAAAAGGCGATGATTGCCGAAACGATAAAAAAGGACGCTTTGGGCATTCCGGGAATCAATGCAAAAATGAAAAGCATTATCGCTGCTGTGGCGACTACCCGCGGCTGCATGAACAATTGCGTTTTTACTTCTTTACCTAAGTCCGTCGAGGCTGCGCTCCTCGTCACCAGGATGCCTGCCGCGGTGGATACAATCAGTGCCGGCACTTGCGTCACCAAACCGTCACCAATTGTCAAAAGTGTATAATTTCGTGCTGCATCGGCTACCGGCATTCCTTTTTGGAGGACACCAATGACCAGACCGCCGATGATGTTGACAAAAACGATAATAATACCTGCAACCGCATCACCACGGACAAACTTACTGGCGCCGTCCATTGAACCATAGAAATTTGCTTCCTGTTCAATTTCGCTGCGGCGACGGCGTGCTTCACTGTCGCTTATCATACCGGCGTTTAAATCCGCATCAATGCTCATTTGTTTTCCCGGCATGGCATCCAGGGTAAATCTCGCCGCCACTTCCGCAACGCGGGTCGCGCCTTTTGTGATTACAACAAAATTAATCAGAACCAGTACCGTAAAAACGATCAGCCCGACAACATAGTTGCCGCCGACAACAAACGTGCCGAATGACTTAATAACCTGACCGGCAGCAGCCGTTCCTTCATTTCCGTGCAGCAAAATCAAGCGGGTAGAAGCCACATTCAACGACAATCGCAGCAGAGTAACCATTAATAAAACTGAGGGGAATACGGAAAACTCCAGGGGCTTTAATATATACATGGACATCAACAAGATGATGATGGAAAAAGTAATGCTGAAAGCGAGAAATACGTCCAGCAGAAAAGGCGGGATAGGAATGATCATGACCATCAGAATAGCAATAACGGCCATAGCCATCAAAGCCGAACTTGATTTCATTGCGTCAAAAAAAGTATTTCCGTCCACTACCTCAGATGCGGCCATATCTTTTATCCTAACACCTTAATCTTTTTCTGTTCGTAAACAAATGCCAGTACTTCTGCGACAGCCCGATAAAGATCTTCCGGTATCGATCGATCTATATCCACTGTCTTATACAATACCTGTGCCAGAGGTTTATTTTCGACTATCGGAATATCATTTTCTCCGGCAATCTCCCGAATTTTTTCAGCAATTATGTTTGCTCCTTTAGCCACAACTTTTGGCGCCATCATATTTTCAGGATTATATTGAATAGCCACTGCCAGATGAGTCGGGTTGGTGATAATGACGTCCGCTTTCGGCACTTTAGCCATCATGCGTTTTTGAGCGACTTCACGCTGCAGGCGACGAATACGGGATTTGATCAAGGGGTCGCCTTCCGTATTCTTGTATTCATCCTTAATTTCCTGCTTGGTCATCCGCAGACTTTTTTCATATTCCCAACGTTGATAAATGTAGTCAAGGATTGCCAGAAGAACTAGAACTATCGTCGCAGCGAGTATTATTTTAAAGCATACCCGTCCGAAATAAGTCATGATTCCCCAGACGCTTTGCTCCATCAGAGGAAGAAGCATATTGGATACTTCCGCTTTGATGATGATGTAAGCCACTATACTCACAACAACCACCTTGAAGATGCCCTTGATCAATTCGACGATCGAACGAACGGAAAACAACCTTTCAAAGCCCTTGACAGGATCAATCTTTTCAAATTTCGGTGTTAAAGACTCCGATGAAAACATAATTCCGATTTGCAGAACATTACCCAAAATCCCCGCAACAAGAACGGTCAGCATAATGGGGAAAAGGATAATAAAACCTTTTAATACATAGTCACTGAATAAAGAGGTGAAACTATCCGGTGTGAGATTATACTGCCCGGCGGTTTGAAACCCATAAGCCATTAAACTCATGACCTTCTTAAGTAATCCGGAAGCGCCAAAGTAAAAATAAATCAGGCAGGCTACCAGAATCCCTACGGAAATTATTTCCTGGGAACGCGCAACCTGGCCTTTTTCACGTGCTTCTTCACGACGTCGCGATGTAGCTTCTTCAGTTCGTTCCTGCTCGTTTTCCGCCATACGGTACCTATCGTTTTAATGACATCAGCGTCAATATTCCGCTACTTCACATCAGACGCAGAAGTGTTGCGAGCTTGCTCTCGAAACTGAGGAAATATCCTGATGTCAGTTTAATAAACATCGGTGCGGTTAAACCCAAAAAGATAAGCCCGATTGCTATCTGCAAAGGCATGCCGACGATAAAGATATTGATCTGCGGCACCGTGCGGGCAACTATTCCCAGACCAACATTGGTAAAAAGCATTACCGCCATGATGGGGGCCGCAAGCTTTACAGCAATAACAAACATTTCTTTGGAAAAGCTTAAAATAGTCTGCATTAATGATCCGGAAAAATGGAACGCCAGAGGATTTAAAATGGAATAACTTTGGACTATCGCCTTAAAAAAAACGTGATGAGCATCAAAGGAAAGAAATACAAGCATGGCGACAAGATACTGCAATTCAGTAATAATGGACACCTGCTCGCTGCTCGTCGGGTCAATGACATTGGCCATGGAGAAGCCCATTTGAAATCCTATCAGGTCACCGGCCATCCGGATGCCGGCGAAAATAAGCCTTGCCGCAAAACCAATAACCAAACCGATCATAACTTCACCGGCCATCCGATACATTAATATCAGGGTTGGATACTCTGCTGTCTGCGGGATTTTCGGCAGGACAAGAGGAAATATGATCAAGGCAATCAGAATAGACAATGCGGCTTTAACCCGCATCGGTATTGATGATTCACTGATTACCGGAATAGTGACAACAATGGCGCTGACTCTTAACAAAACCAGAATAAAAGCTTCGGCATGCTCGGCGGACAAGAAAGGCAAGGTCATCTTCCTTCGTACCCTTTTCCCTTCTTTCCATATGGTTTATTTCCATTGTACACTTTCACTTGATATAGGCCGGTATATTGGCAAATATATTTTGGGTATAGGTAATCATCAAGCTCATCATCCAGGGCATTGCCGCCACCAAAGTAACCAGAACCGCCACAATCTTCGGAACAAACACCAGCGTCATTTCCTGAATTTGTGTAACCGCTTGGAACAAGCTGATCAAAACTCCTACAATCAAACCCACTATAAGCATCGGGGCGGATACCAGCAGTGTTATCTTGATAGTTTCAGCCATTAATCCCACAACCGCATCTATTGTCATTTTCTTTCCTTCTCTTGTTTAATGGAAACTCTTAACTAATGAACCAACGATTAAATACCAGCCGTCGACAAGCACAAACAAAAGTAATTTAAAGGGCAGACTTACCATAACCGGCGGAAGCATCATCATACCCATCGACAACAAGACGGAGGCCACGACCATATCCAAAACCAAAAAAGGCAGATAAATCATGAAGCCGATTTGAAACGCCGTCTTTAATTCACTGATCGCAAAAGCCGGAATCAACGTTGACAAGGAAATATCTTCCGGTTTAGCCGGCCTTTTGTCATTTGCCATACTAACAAAAAGAGCCAGATCTTTTTCTCTCACCTGTTTGAGCATAAACGCCTTCAACGGAGCCGAACCTTTCTCAAAAGCCTGCTCCCCTGAAATCTGCTCTTCATAATACGGTTTTAAAGCTTCATCGTTCACCCGATTGAAAACCGGCGCCATGATGAAAAAAGTCAGGAATAGGGACAAGCCGATAACCACCTGATTGGGAGGCATTGTTTGCGTCCCCAAGGCATGCCTCAGAAGCGATAAGACAATTATGATCCGGGTAAAAGAGGTGGCCATCAAAAGAATCGCCGGGGCCAGAGAAAGAATCGTCAATAAGATTACAAGCTGAACGAGCGAGGAAACCTTTTCCGGCTCGGTTGTTCCTCCGTTCATGCTCAAACTGATGTTAGGCAAACCAATCGGCGGAGCGGCTGAAACAATGGAGGTACATAGGATCGCCGCTACGATAAAAAAGAATGAAAATAAAATCAGCGGTATTTTTTCTTTTTTCATTTCCCAGCCTTATCTTTATGCTTATTCAAAGAAAGACTGAGCTGTGAAATATATTTCGCCAATTTACTTTTCGGAAAATCCACTATCCGGGAATTAATCATGTGGGTTTTTATTTTAGCGATAGCCGAATGATCTTCAATCGTGGCCAACGTTGTCATTTGCTGATTGCAAATCCCCACAACCAGAACCTGATCCAATACTTCCACCAAAATAATTCTATTTTTGGGTCCCAGGTATTTGGATGATATTACATTAATCAACGCCTGATTGTCGCATGCAGGACCAATCTGCTGCATAAAAATCTTCATGAAATACATAACTCCGACAAGCAGTCCCAACACGACCGCCAGAGCAAAAATCATTTTCAAAAATGATGCAATAAGAGATATTTCCATAGTTAACCACGCTTATGCTAATTTATTGACTCTCTCGGCCGGAGATACTATGTCCGTTAAACGCACGCCGAATTTTTCATTGACGACTACCACTTCCCCCCGGGCAATTAACCTCTGGTTAACATAAACATCCATCGGCTCTCCGGCTAATTTGGTCAGTTCCAGCACGGAACCCTGCCCCAGTTGCAGCAATTCGCTGATCAGCATTTTGCTTCTGCCCAACTCACATGTTAAGGTAAGTGGTATGTCTAAAATAAAATCCAGATCCATGGCTGTTTTACTATCCGGCTTTTTGTTCTTCAGCTCATCAAAATGGACATTAGTAACCTCCGTTTTTGCCTGCGGCGGTGCTTTGGACAACTCCATTTCCTCTTGGACGTCATCCCAGCTTATATTGTCGTCATCTTCAGCCGCCGGCTCATTGGATATTCCTACACCCTTCATCAATTCATCAATTTCACTTTGTTCCATATCATTCGTCCTCTTTTCCCGTCACTATGTCAGAAATTTGTACAGCCTGATTTCCCTTGAAAACGCCGGGGTATCCGCAATATTTCTTAATTCCTTCCACATAAACATCAAGTGGATCAGAAGCATAATGTTCAAGTTGAATAACATCACCTTTCTTAAGATTAACAACATCTTTACTCAATACATGAGCCCGCCCCAATTCGACAAAAATATTTACATAAGACTTAAGTAGACCGGATTTAAATCTGTTCGCCCAGGCCTTATCAACTTCCAGATGTTCACTCTGAAAGCCAGCCGCAAGTTTTTCTTTAACAGGCTCCAGCATGGAATAGGGGATACAAATAGAAATAACCCCCGACGTATATTCCACTTCAACTTCAAAATTCATCACTACGACAACATCCGTGGGCGGAACAATTTGCGCAAACTGCGGGTTTATCTCGGCACGTTGATAAGCAACCTTCAAATCAATTAACGGTTTCCAGCATTTTTCCAAATCTTCCAGAGCACTCAAAACTATTTTTTTGATTAAATTGTTTTCTATTGCCGTAAATTCACGGCCTTCGATCTTATAAGACTCGGTTCCCGTACCACCGAATATTATGTCCACCAGAGTAAAAATTACTTTTGACTCTATAATAAATATAGCAGTGCCCCGCATGGGATCCATACGAAACAAATGCAGACTGGTCGGGACAGGCAATGTTTTTAAAAATTCTCCGAATTTGATCATATCTGCGGAAACTGCGGTTACGGAAATTACTTTGCGCAGGATTGATGAAAGAGTCTGACGAAAAGTTCGGGCAAACTTTTCATTCGTCATTTCCAGGGTAGGCATCCGACCGCGGATAATTCTGTCCTGACTGGTCAGGTCATAGGTAATTATGTCGCCGGGCTCGTGATATTCTTCGGCCTCGGTTTCTATATCACCGCCGGATATACCGCGTAAAAGGGCATCAACTTCTTCTTGAGAAAGGATATTGGTCATGGAGCCTCACTAACATGCTTCTTACTGTTTACTGGATGACAAATTCGGTAAAATAAACCTTCAATATTTTTCCTTTGGTTAAGTAAGCATTTACCCGCAGGGCAACTTCATCTCTCAGACGCTGCTTGCCGATGGGGTCCATCATGTCTTTACATGTTTTAGATGAAAGCAAATCGAGAATACTATCCCGAACCTTGGGCTTTATAAGATTCAATTCCTCCACTGATGCCTGATCGGATAATTCCAGCTGCAATACTACTTTTAAATATCGTTCGCTTTCATTATCAATGAGATTGACAATAAACGGCTCCATCGGCCAGAAGATGGCTGCCAGAGGTTTAGCCTGCTCCGCAGCTTTTTTATCTGCAGCTGGTGACTTGGAATAAAACAGAAAATAATAAGCCCCGGCGCCGGCACCACCTAGAACAAGTACTCCGATCACAATAATGATTATCCATTTCAAGGCGGAGCCTTTTTTCTTTACTGGAGCCTGCTCTTCGCCTGCCTCTTCATCGTAATCGTTTTTTCTATCTGCATCTGCCATTGCTTTCTCCATAAATGATTATATTACTTGATTAATCTCCTATCTAGCAAAGAGCATACCAGGTAATAGATACTTTATTATGATTATTTCAACGTAAATACGAATACTTGTATTAATCAGGCCAAAAACATGAATATTTTCATCGATGCAAATTCTTTTTATTGACGAAAAGTCAAATAATTGACGTCGATTAACTGATGGCTGAAAATTGATGAAGGTGAGCTGAATATGGAAGGAAAAAGGCTGAAGATAAAGGTAGAAGGGAGGAGTGGGAAACATCCTTTATTCTTCAGCCTGTAGCTGAAAGCAGCAGAGGTGTTATTGTTTAATATTCATCAGTACCTGCATCATATCACTTTCTGTTGTCACGACTTTAGCGTTGGCCTGATATGCTTTTTGCGCCGTAATCATTTTAATGAATTCCGTGGCTATATCGGTGTTGGACATTTCCAGAGAATTAG
>JBDKVD010000224.1:0-5940 GCA_039679325.1 Smithella sp. | reverse complement strand
TTCTATGAAAAAGATTTTGGTTTTTGCATGTGCGTTGATGTTTGTTGCCACAGTGGCATTGGCCGCGGGACCCAAAACTTATCAGGTAACGGGACCGGTGCTGGAAGTAACAGCGAATACTATCGTTGTCCAAAAGGGCAAAGATAAATGGGAAATTGGCCGTGATGCCGCCACAAAAGTAACCGGTGATTTAAAAGTCGGTTCCAAAGTTACAATCGAATATACCATGAAGGCGGTAACTGTCGAAGTTAAAGATGCCAAGAAGGCTGAACCTAAGAAAAAGAAATAATTCCATTTCTAAATCAATGATGATATCGCGGCGGCTGGGAGGAGGCAACGAGGCGTATTATGCATACGTTGAGGAAACCGACGACGACGCCAACAAAGATAGCGCTTGATTTAGAATTGGAATAACTGTTTTTATGGCCGATGTT
Source organism: Smithella sp. (assembly GCA_039679325.1). GTDB lineage: Bacteria > Desulfobacterota > Syntrophia > Syntrophales > Smithellaceae > MVRV01. The sequence continues at coordinate 5,506 of JBDKVD010000224.1, read as the reverse complement.
AAGGGAGATATTTCGGATATCGATGTTGCAGGCGTCGCTTCCGAAAAAATGCGCAAGCGGCTGGAATCGATCGGTGTCAAAGATTTCCAGCCGCACGCAAATACAGCCGTATTCTGGGATGTCTTCGGCGAATCCGGACACCCGGTGCGCGCAACAATATCCGATTTGGGGCCTCTTCTGCCGGCAAGACTGCTGAATCTTAACGAAACTCAGTCCGGTGTGCTGACACTGGTCTTTAAAATAGCTTACGAAAAGCTTTATAAGAATCCGAAACTCTCCTCCACATTTCTGTTGTGGATGATGGTCGAGCTTTTCGAGCAGCTGCCGGAAGCGGGTGATGTCGAAAAATGGTGCTGGGGTTTGATCAGTCCCCAGAGCGGGAAGAGCCGTACCAGACTGTTAAAAAAGGTTCATCTATCCAGCAATTTTAAAATCTTCTCAACTGCAGCAGGAATAAGAATCCTGGTGCTGTCAGAAAGCATGCGTTTAAAATCGAAGTCATATCCTTTGAGTGATACGATGTGGCCTGCCGGTTCCCGATTATAAAGCACTTTTAAAAAAGCCAGAAGTGAAGCCGGGCTCATATGATGCGTAAAAGTAGAGGACACATATTCGGGTGTAACCGGTATGCAATTCAGGTCATTTGTATTTGCACCGGCATGTGCATCAACAAATATGATCTGATCATAATCAATAAGTACCTCCATGATCTCGGGCATCAGTTGGATCAGGAAAATAGAATCAACCTCAGCACCCATACCTTCCAATCCTGTGTCGCCCTCGCTTAACAGCTCCTGCCCCAGGCGCTGCCGCAAAGTATTGATCACTTCATAAGCAACGCCGTCATCAGCGCGGTCTATATTGCCGTAGCCAACTACAATGGTTCGACTCATAAATATTTTCCAAAAAAAGGCGGATAAGATGCAGACTTACCCGCCTGTATAGGGAGCGTTCAAAAGGACGCGCCGAATCCGATATCAGGAACGGCTGACCCGGTCCAGTACAGTACCGTCGGCTGCAATAAGCATTACTTCCAAAGGCATTTGGCCTAAAGCATGCGTTGCGCAGGACAGACAGGGATCGTAACAACGAATTGCCGCTTCTACCCTGTTTAACATTCCTTCAGTCAGAGTGTTGCCGTCTACGAAAGCTTTTGCTACCTGGCCCGCCGCCGTATGCATCGCCCAGTTATTGTTGCCGGTGGCGACGATAAGATTCACTCGTGTCAGAAGGCCGTCTTCATCCGTTCCATAATCATGGAAAAGAGTTCCCCGGGGTGCTTCAATCACACCGACTCCCTGGCCGGGAAGTTTATCCGCTACAGGAAATGTTCGAATATTGTTGGACATGATGTCGGGATCGTCCAGCAATTGACCGATACGCTCCAGACAATACATTAATTCTATCATACGGGCATAATGATAATAAAGAGATCCTTCCACAGGTTTTCCGCCATTGATGCCGCGGAACAGCTTAAACTCTTCCTGCGCCAGCGGTGTGCCGATTTTGTCGATGACATTCAACCGGCCTAAAGGTCCGACCCGGTAAAATCCCTGCGGAAACCCCTGCTTGCGGTAATAAGGATGTTTCAAGTACGACCATGGTTCCACGTGCTCGGCAATATACGACAGATAATTTTCCGGTTTGAACTGGGCCAGATACTGCCCTTCGGCTCCTTTCACCCGGATTTCACCGTCGTAAAGTTGCAGGCCGCCTTCCCTGTCCACCAGCCCCATGTAATTGGACGGAAAAGATGCAAAACTTGCGGCTACGTCTTTATTTGCTTCCAACCAGCCCTTGATAATGCTGATCGCTTCTTTCCCCACGTCAATCATTGTCGCCCGTTCAGCGGCGATTGCCTTTCTATTTTCTTCGGTCAGTGGATTATTGACACCACCGGGAACGGCAAAATTAGCATGAATACGTTTTCCACCGAGTCTTTCAATGATCTGCTGCCCATAGCGTCGCAGGTTCACCGCCTTCAATGCCAATGTCGGGTTTTCCCTGATGATCCGGAATACATTGCGCGTTGCCGGATCCGCATCAAAACCAAAGAGCAGGTCGGGCGCAGCCAGGTGAAAGAAATGCATACCGTGCGACTGCACAGTCTGCCCCATATGCATTAATTCCCGCAATAATTTAGCCGGACGCGGCAACTCAACACGAGCAACGGCATCAGAGGCTTTGGCCCCGGCCAAATGATGGCTGATCGGACAAATACCGCAAATACGCTGGGTGATTTGAGGCATTTCATAATATGGGCGGCCCTCACAAAACTTCTCCAGCCCGCGGAACTCATCAACATGAAAGTAAGTCTGTTCCACCGCGCCTTCATCATTTAGATGGATAGTCACCCGTCCGTGACCTTCGATACGAGTAACAGGTTCAATGGTTATTTTTCGCCCCATAAATATTCTCCTCTAATCATATGTGAAAAGTTCAGGCGGCAAAACTACCGGAGTACGTCCGGCAAGAAGTTCCGTCAATGCATAGAAAAAGGCATCCGCTCTTGGTGGACAACCGGGAATAAAAAGATCAACTTTAACAACTTTGTCCACTCCCACAACCATATCCAGCGGTTTGCCTAATTCAGGAGAATCCGGAATGATTCCGTTTACTGTGCTCTCCGTTTCCAGGTAAGCCCTTTTCAAAGCCGCATCCGTCCCAACCAGATTACGCGTTGCCGGCACACCGCCAAAGGTCGCACAATCTCCGACGGCAATCAGAATATCGCATCGCTCACGCATCTGCTTGGCGACTTCAATGTTATGCGTGTTGCAGATCGCCCCTTCGAGAATACCTACAGTGACACCTTCTTTCGGAGGATGTTTCAGGTCCGTTATCGGACTTGACGTAAACTCCACAAGTTCCGATAATGCTACAATACGTTCATCTATATCCAGCAATGACATGTGACATCCGGCACAGCCTGCAAGCCAGTCTGTGGCAATCCTGACCTTCGCCATTTAGCTTCTCCTTTCATTAACTAACCGGGTTATGTAAGACGATATTTCATCTTGTGATACATCTGTCTTTTTACCCAATTTTTCTGCTAATAAGGAAAGAGCCTCCCAATCTGCTTTGGCTTCTCCTATAGGCTCAACAGCTTTATTAACTTTCTGCACCAGGCCCTCCATATTCGTCAGGCTTCCCGATCTCTCCGACCAGATTGCCGACGGCAGAACTAAATCCGCCCTGTCCATCAAGGGCGACATATAACTTGCCTGCACGGCAACAAAGGCTTCCTTGGAAATCTCTTTTAATAAATCAGCGCTGCCGTAATCCTGCTCACCGGCCAGTACACACAGACATTTAACTGAATTTGGTTTAAACCCATTATCAAATTTCAGTGCTGCCGCAGCGCTTGTATTTACGCCTGGTTCAAGGGCAATGAAAGCAGTTTTATCATCCATGCTCTTCAAAGCCTCTATTGCCTTTGCCGGAATATCCGCTCCGTACAGAACAACCGGATGCTCAGCACGAGAGGCAAGATCAATTGCCGTATCAATCGCGTCATATCCTAAATTCATGAAGGCAAAGGGGGAAAGCCCATTTTCCTTCTCATCGATAACAACAAGACGTGCCCCGCGGTCGTAAGCACGTTTAACAATAAACGACGCTACCGGCTGATCAGAGACGGGATCGGCGCCAATCAAAATAATAACATCGCTATTGTTTATATCATCAAGTGATCCCTTGCGCTTTCCAGGAATTTCCGGTGCTGTTTTATTGAGCAAACTTATATTGTTTACCTGTAATTTTTCACGGAACAACGTGTTAATTAAATACAGCGCTTCGTTGGTGGCATGAGAGGAAACCAGCAATCCTGTTTCTTCTTTACCGGCGGCGCTAATTTTTTCAGTCAAAATTTGTATTGCCTGTTCCCAGGTTGTTTCGGCAAGTTTTCCCGCATTTCTTATCAGCGGCGTAGAAATACGCTGACGGACATCACAAAGGGGTTCATAACGCCCACGTAAGCAAAGAAGGCCCTTATTTACCGGCGCATCCCAATCGCCGTTAAGGCGTAAAATATTGCCTCCACGCATCACTATTTCCATGCCGCAACCAACGCTGCATTGACTGCAAGTGCTTTTAACTTTCTGCGTCTGGTTATCACGGCCCATGAAGGCGCTTCTCTTATCGGACAAAGCACCGGTAGGACATACCTGGACGCAGGTGCCGCAGGAAATACAGGTGGATTCGCCACGGGGGATATTGGCATCGGCATGAATCATACTTTCATTGCCGCGCTGCCGCAGACCAAGTGTGTGATTGGCGACAAGTTCGTCACAGGCGCGGTAACAACGGCCGCACAGAACACAACGGTTGTGCTCCATCAGGTAATATTTATGCGAGGCATCCAGCGGGAAACGTTTTGTATATGTCGGAAACACCCAGTGATCGACGCCAAACCGGTAACCAAGTGATTGCAGTTCACAGTCTCCGCTCATCTCACAGTATGGGCAAAAATGGTTTCTTTCTGAAAAAAGCATGTCCAGAACAAGCTTGCGGGCTTTGACTGTCTGAGGAGAATCTGTCTCGATCTCCATTCCCTCGGAAACGGGAAAAGTGCAGGCAGTTTGTAAAGCTCGCTGTCCCGTTACTTCCACTATACACATCCGGCATGCACCGACTGGAGACAGTGCGGGATGGTCACAAAGAGTGGGAATGTCTATGCCTGCCTCTCTGGCAGCCTGAAGAATAGTGATGCCGGCTTGTGTGCTGATTTTTCGGCCATTAATGGTAATATTTGCCACAGCCATCGTTTGCTTTGCCTCCCTTCGCATTCTTTGCAATATCTATTAGATATCTAATACCAAGTTACATTCAAAGCATGGGGATTCAGTTAACAACAGGTTCTACCAGCAAAGCCAAGCTTTGAGCGCGACTCGGTATAACCAACATGATAAATACTGACAGCTGTATTCTTAATAAAGCAGCAGCCGAATGCAATTATTAAATCTGGATTTGCGATCAAATTGAATACGGCTTTGTTAATGTTGAAAATTAACGTTTGGCCAAGATACTTAAACTTTTTAAGAAATTTGATTTAATATATAATTGTTGCCGTAAGAAAACCATATATCGATAAATTTATTTTCCTTATATCTAATGATATACTCTATGATGCATGAGCTAATATGCGTTGACAAAAATGACATAATTTTGTATTTCACAACATATTCAATGATTATGCTAACTTAAGCATATGTTAGTGCAAACATAGACAATGGACGGGAGATGTAAAAAATGAGCGATGCATTTATTTTAAACGGAAAAGAGACGCCGTTTACACCGGGACAAATGATCCTGGACGCGGCGCGGAATGGAGGGATCGAGATTCCTACCCTCTGTTATCTGAAGGGGTCGACGCCAACCGGCGCCTGCCGGGTCTGCTGCGTTGAAGTCAAAGGCGCGCGATCGCTGATGGCTGCCTGTTCCACGCCGGTTACAGCAGGTATGGAGGTAACAACCGACAGCGGATTTGTTCATCGTGCCCGAAAGA
>JBDKVD010000223.1:0-2816 GCA_039679325.1 Smithella sp. | reverse complement strand
ATTTATGAAGAGCTGGCCGTTCGTGAAATCACCAGAGATAAAAACGGCTGCCGCCTTTCCGACATAAATAAAAAAGTAATTGCGGAAATATCGCTGAAAATTATTGTCAATGGAATGGAGCTGGTTTCTATTTTGTGTCTGAATCAACAGCAGGAAGAGCTGGCTCTGGGCTTCCTTTATAATGAAGGGGTCATCAATTCTCTTGCGGATGTGGAAAGTATTTATTTTAACGACAAGATGCTGGCCGTGATCGTCAAACTGAAAGAAGGCATGGTAATCGACCGGCAGGAAAGCTTGAGAAGTATTACGTCCGGCTGCGGAAAATGCTACACTTACATCAATCCGCTCAAAAAGAGTCAATACAAGGAAGTCCACTGTGAGGCTAATTTTTCCATCAACACCATTTTGGATCTGATGACCTCCTTTGTCACAAAATCGGAAATATTTGCCACTATCGGCGGGGTGCACAGCGTTCTTTTTTACACTCCTGATTTTGAGATCCTGACGGAAGATATCGGCCGGCATAACTGTTTTGACAAGATGACCGGAATTTTGCTTAAGCTTGACCGGATGGATTTGTTCGGCAAGGGAATTGTTTTTGTTTCCGGAAGAATATCTTCAGAGATCATGGCAAAAATTATCCGGATCGGCGTGCCGGTGCTGGTATCGAAATCGACACCAACAACCGCCGCGGTAAAGCTCGCCTCGCAGCATAACGTGACCATTCTGGGATATGTTCGAAAAACGGGCGGCTTCATTTACAGCTGCCACGAAAGATTAGTTCCTTAAATAATTCGCTGATCAGATTAACAAAGTCGCAAAATGTTGACAAAAAATAATTTGATGATAGCTTAATTAAGTACGCGGGTGTTTTAGGTGGCATCCTCTTCAGCACAAACGAAGATGCCATTAATGATGTACTCGTAAAAAGTCGCAAAACATGCAATTTCGTGACGGCCTCGTAAAAAGGCCGCAGGCAAGGCGCGCAAATCCTGAGGAATGAGGCGTACTTAGCGTACACCGCAGGTAGCCTGCCCCGGCGAAGGATGAAGCGCAACGCAGCATCCGGCCATTTTACGAGGCCGTCATTAATGTTTCCTAAATCCAAAGACAGGAGGTGGAAAAGATGAAAATAAGTGCGCGTAATACTTTAAAAGGAAAAGTCAAGAAGATTACAACCGGTATAGTCAATACCGAAGTTGTTGTTGAACTTCCCGGTGGTATGGAAGTCGTCTCAGTTATCACAAAAACTTCAGCCGAAGCTCTCGGATTGAAAGAAGGAAAAGAGGTCTATGCGGTCATCAAGGCAACCAGTGTAATGCTTGCCATTGAGTAGTTAAACTTCAACTTAGCCGTATTTTGATGGCTATGGCTTTTGGGCTAAGGGGCTGACAGGCAGTTATGATTGCCGTGATCAGCCCCTTTTTGTATCTCCAGAACTGTAGCATTTATTGCATCAACCCAGTTCTCTGAAAGCTGTCGCTTTGATGGCGGCAAAAACCTCCATGCCCTCTTGTATCTCCAGGTCGCGGACAGCTTCCTTCACAACAGCCGCTACCAGCTTCTCATCACCACACACAAGGCCGACTCCAATTCTATGGCCCGATTCGAACATTTCGCTTACACGGCATTTCAAAAGATTGCGGGCACTTATTGCCTCGGGATGACGCTTAAAAAGAATAATGTCCGTAGATGACAGTTCATAAAGTACTTCCTCCCGGCCCTCCCCGGAAATTAATAATTCACTGTCTCCCCAGCGATAGGCTGACATACCGTCACGACGGCGTGGACCTTTTAATTGCAGAAGATTAACATAGGGAGTCGGACCTTTTCCCATCGCCTCCCGGGCCAGTTCCTCCGCCGTCATCTGCCCTGTGACACGTCCATCGACCACACTAAGCACCCGCTCGGTCATAATCCTCATTTCCGTCAATGAATGGGAAATAAACAAATAAGGAATAGCGAATAATTCGCAGGTTTTCTTGAGAAAAGGAATGATTTGAAACTTGAGGCTGTCGTCCAGGGCGGAAAGAGGTTCATCCATAATCAGCATGCACGGATTGGCAAGCACTGCCCGGCCAATCGCCACCCGCTGTTTTTCACCGCCGGACAGGTTATTAACGCCCCGGTGAAGAAGATCACCGATCTGCAACACATCCACCAGATTCTCCAGGGTGATTTTACGCTGACTGGATTCACAACGCTTGTAGCCGTAAAGAAGATTTGCCTTGACACTCAGGTGGGGAAAAAGATGCGGGCGTTGAAAGACCATGCCGATTCGCCTGTGCTCGACAGGAATATTCACTTTCTCCGCACTGTCAAAAACGGGCTGTCCGCTGATTGAAATACGTCCCCGATCCGGATTGGACAACCCCGCAATCAGATTCACCAAAGTGGATTTTCCACAGCCGGAAGGGCCGAAAATCCCGATCCGGTCGCCCTCAATGGTAAAATCCATGTCCAGGAAAAACTTATCCAGCTTTTTTTGGGCGGCAAATCTCAATTCCATGTCAATCCACCCTGACCATCCGTCTGCCCAGCCATTCGTGAAAAATAAGCACGATGACGGAGATAGTAATGGAAACCAGACAAAGAGACATGGCCATCACATCACCGCGTGGTGAACTGACATATTCGTATATTGCCAGTGGGATGGTCTGAGTGACTCCCGGGATGTTGCCCGCGACGATGATTGTGGCGCCGAATTCACCAAGTCCGCGGGCAAACATGAGAATGGAACCGGCCAGAACTCCGCGAACGGAGAGCGGCATAATCACGGTTACAACGGTGTCCAACCACCCGGCGCCCAGAGTTCG
>JBDKVD010000222.1:0-1884 GCA_039679325.1 Smithella sp. | reverse complement strand
CACAGCCCTTCTGCGATTTTTTATTCCATTTCCAAATCTTTGTTGGCCCTTCGGCAGGCTCAGGACAGGCTCATAATTGAGTCAGTCATGGTGAGCTTGTCGAACCACGCCTCGTTGCCTCTGTCCCTCGCTGGCGGGGGTTGGGGGTGGTTGCCGTCGCGATATCATCCTTGATTTGGAAATGGAATTAAACTGTTTTATAGCCGCGCTCTTATTTCGGCAAAACGCCGGTCTGCTTCTTTCAATAATTCCCAGATTTCGACTTGCTGGGAAAGCGGCAATTTTCGCATCTTCTGTCTTATACTGTTGATCTGATCAATTTTTACTCTCAGTTCATCTAACGTTAAATCGAGGTCAACCTTCGGCACTTCTATCGACGGCTTCTTGACAGCTTCCACCTGAGCGCCTGTTTCCAGTTGTATTTCTTCCAGATATTCGGGAATATCAACAGCAAAGCCATATTTTTCCCTGATGGCCGCCGCCAGAAATTCCTGGGCCATCAACTCACCATGCACCAAAAATATCTGCATTGCTTTATTCCGGAAATTGCTTAGCCAATTCAAAAGCTGATCATGTCCGGCATGGGCGGAAAAACCGCCGATTGTATATATTTTAGCGTTGATGGCTATATCTTCACCCAAAATGCGGATTCTCTTCGCGCCATCCACCATTTTACGTCCCGGCGTACCTTCCGCCTGAAAACCGACAAAAACGATACTTGCACCGGGACGCCATAAGTTATGCCGGAGATGATGTTTAATCCTGCCCGCATTCGCCATGCCGCTTGCGGAAATAACTACTGCCGGGCCTTGCATTTGGTTGATTTCCATGGATTGTTCCGTTGACAAGGAAAATGTGAGCTGCGGCAGATCCAACGGGTCTTCACCATTTTTCAAAAGGCTCTGTGTTTCTCGATCAAGATATGAGCGATAGCGGCGAAATATTTCCGTTACCTGAATTGCCAAAGGACTATCCAGAAAGACAGGCATATTTCCAGGCAATTTTCCTTTACTGTGCAGAAGATACAGTGAATAAAGGATCTCTTGTGTTCGTTCCACGGCAAAAGCGGGAATAATTACTTTTTCACCCTGCGAATAACTGTAGTTAATTGCTTCGGCCAATTCGTTCAAGCTGTCTTCTTCGCCTTTGTGATTGCGATTGCCGTAAGTTGACTCCATAAAAAGGAAATCCGCTTCGCTGATAGGGGTGGGGTCTTTCATTAGCAATTGTTCGTTACGACCAATGTCGCCGGAGAAAACCAGCTTTGTAGGTGCACCATTTTCCTGAATAAATATTTCCACTATAGCAGCGCCCAGAATGTGACCGGCATCCTGAAATTTAACTGTTATACCCGGTGCCGGGCTGAATGCCTCTTCATAAGCTCTAGCTCTTACCAGCGGGGCCACGGCTTGGGCATCTTTTATATAATACAGCGGTAAAACATCGGCCTTATATCCATTGCGCTGCATCTTTTTGTTTCGCCAACTGGCTTCAACTTCCTGAATATGAGCACTGTCCAGCAATAATATTTTCAACAAGTCTCCAGTAGGCTCCGTAGCATAAACGGGGCCATGAAAACCTTTTTGCGCCATCCGCGGCAAAAGTCCCGTATGATCGATATGGGCATGGGTAATGATGAAAAAGTCGATATTAGTCGGATCGTACACATCGGTTTCCCAATTGCGCTTTTCCATGTCCGACGTTCCCTGGAACATGCCGCAATCGACGGCAAACCTTATGTTTCCAGTTTCAATAATGTGACAAGATCCGGTAACAGTTCTTGCGGCCCCCAGAAATGTAATTTTCATAAGATAATTTTCACCACCAGTACCAGCTGTTATATTTTAAATAAAATCGAAACTAACAATACACTGTTTATTGTCG
>JBDKVD010000221.1:0-6363 GCA_039679325.1 Smithella sp. | reverse complement strand
GTTCCATAGCGGGGAACCAAAGGACGGGACCGGATGTAATGCGGATTGATCGCCGTAAGGACGCGGGCCGTATTTTCCGCGTGCTGCCGCCAGCGTTCTCTGCCGCCCAGATCGGTCATCCAGTATTCTGAAAGCTGAAATCCGGCGGCTAAAGCTTTTTTGCCGCCTTCAATATGCTGGGCGCTGGTCACGCCTTTATGTATAATCGCCAGCAGCTCATCGTCACCGGTTTCCAGGCCGACATGGAGACGATCAAGCCCGGCCTCTCTGATTGCCAGCAAATCCTCCGGTTTTCTCTGCGCCAGCGTTTTTGATCGGGCATATGACGTAACCCGGGTAAGAGTCGGCAGTTTTTCCCGCAAATATTTAAGAACCTCAATGAAGTCTTGCGGCCGCATGATCATGGCGTCGGCATCCTGGAGAAAAGCTGTCTTTCCGCCCGAATAGAGCCAGTTGAATACCGTAATGAAACACTGATTGTTGTTTAAATAAGGGTCGGCCTGCAGAAGCGCCATAGCCGCATCCAGAGTTATCCGGCCGCCCTGTCCCAATTTTTCGGAGACAGCCTTGATTTCATCGCTGATGTTCTTCACCGTGTCGATATCTTTTTTGATGTCGTCCGGACGGCGATAAACAAATTGATGCCCTTTGTACAATTCACAAAAGGCACATTTGTTCCACGGACAATTCTCTGTAATCCTCAAAAGCAGTGAAAAACTTGCTCCTTCGCTGGGCGGACGGTAAACACCGATGGCAAAAGATAATTCCGCGATTTTTTTCGCGTTTTCCCTGTATGTATCATTTATAAGAACCATAATGACTCCTTATGATACCAAGTCGCATTCTTTGCCTAACTTTGTTGGCTGCTGCTTGCCTGGCGCATGCCGTGTCGTCGGCTTCCTCAACGTATAAACAATGCGCCTGCGCATCCTCCTCCTCGCCGCCGCGTTATGCTTTGAATGCAACTTGGTATGAATACTTTTCGTCTTAATATATATCTCTATTGCCCAATTGACAACAAGATAAGCTGCGTTTTTATTATCGATTGACAAAAGTATCGCTGTGACTTAAATTTGACTTATAATTAAGCATTCCCATGTTTACCTTTACAGTTGATAAGTTTCATTCAACATTAAATAGGAAGGAGACGGAAAAATGATCACAGACTGGAAAGAAAAGATCATGTGTGCGCTGGAATGTCAGAGATGCCGTAAAGCATTGAAAGCGCAGGATGAGAGAATTTTATCCTGTTACGACCATGAAGCAATCTGTATGGAATGCAAAAAAGAAGAAGAACAACGACCCAATTATGCCGAAGTATCGCAAAAGATGATTGAACAATGTACCGTCGACGTGGAAATGAAGCAGAGCGACCCCGGATCTTATTGCTACTGTCACTTTTATCCTTATAAATGCTGACGCTGTTTTGCTTTTTATAGATAATTTTCAACCAAGTGCAAATTTGCTTGGAATTACGTTGGCTCGCGGGGCGTATGAACAATACGCCCCGTTGTTTTCTCCTCAAGTACAAAAAGCATAAAAAGACTTGACATAAAGTTTCTTAAATTAGATATGAAGCCAAACTTAATTAACTCAGGAGGTTTACCATGCCAATGGATATGGAAATTTGGGGAAATGCCATGCTGCCCGTAACATGCCCCGAATGTCAACATATTACTCATGAACTCATTTCCAAAATGAAGGAAACAGAAATTTGTGTCTGTGCCGGATGCGGGAATAATATTACGATTTGTGAAATGGAACTGGAAACTCTGGCCTCTATGCAGAAATGTGTTTGCGGAAAAATAGAGGAGTAAGACAACGTCATAGATTGATGAAGATGTTTATAGCTGCTTGAAGGGCGGCTATTTTAATCTTTTCACCTTTGCACCCCCTCGCGTTTCAGCCATTTTCCGTACTGCACCATTGCGGCCAGAGTACTGACGGCACGTTCGGGAGTAGGCAAAGAGACCCCCTTGAATTCGCATCCTTCAAGATCAGTTACCACCTGCTTGCCCTGAGCATCCAGTAATGTAACGCCGATGATCGGTTTGCGGTGTTTCTCCATCATCCTGATAATACGTTCGATATAGATTTTTTCTTGCTTTTCCATATCTTCAATTCTTTCAGCAAACATTTGCCGCAAATCGGGTTCCAACTTGACGCAGATCCGGGCAAAGGCTTCGGTTAAGGAATGCAGGCCGATCATTCCCAGGGGAATGACTGCGTCACAGCCGTCCCATTCGGTCAGCATTTCAACCACCTCGGTCGCTATGTCAAAATTAAGTTCGGCAACAAGATCAACCGGGTTTCCTCTATTCCAGTAAGGCGGCAATATCTTATCAATGCGGCGGATAATATCATTAGATAACGGCGGAATTGTAAGCCCGAATTCGGAACACTGATCCGCTGCTACGACGCCCCACCCTCCTCCGAGTGTAACAAGTGCAACGCGGTTTCCTTTGGGAAGCGGCAGGGATGAAAAAGCCGCAGAAAAATCAAGTAAATCTGTCGGTTGTCTGGCCAGGATGATTCCCGCCTGACGGCATGCAGCATCAAACACCCGGATATTGGAAGCCATGGCTCCCGTATGACTCGCCGCAGCGCTATGTCCAGCCTTTGTGCGTCCTCCCTTTAGCAGAACAACAGGTTTCTTCCTGGAAACTCTTTCCGCCTGCTGTAAAAAACGTCTCCCATCTTTGACACCCTCAACATAAAGGATGACCGTGTTAGTCTTCTCATCCATCTCAAAAGCGCCTATATAATCTTCAATGGTGATCATCGCTCCATTACCGGAACCACAGAAGACTCTTAAACCGATATTCTCTTTTTCTGCAAAAGTGGTAAGCTGCGTTCCCAGGTTGCCGGATTGGGTAATCAGTCCGACTGAACCCGGTTCCGTCCAGCCAATCGATCCCATACAGGACAACTTCTCGTGGGGATTAATAAATCCCATTGTATTAGGCCCGACAATGAGAATGCCCGCATCTTCCGCCGCTGCAACCAGTTCCCTTTCCAGTCGGGCGCCTTCCTCTCCCGCCTCTGAAAAGCCCGAACTGATGATGAGCATATATTTGATCCCCTTTTCTTTCACGGCCGGCATCATGTTCATTATCTGAGAGGCCGGAATTGTAACGGCAACCAGATCTACTGAACCGGGAATATCCGCCAGGGATTTATAAACCTTTCTGCCGGCAATATCCTTATTATTGGAATTAACCAGGTAAATCTCACCTGCGTACCCGTTGGCGACGGTATTGGCCAAAAGCCTGTATCCCCACTTCGAAACATTTCCCGACGCGCCGACAAAGGCAATGGACTTCGGCGCGAATATTTTAAAAATATCCTGTGGATCTACCGGATGTCGATCTATTTTATTTTCGCTTCTCTTTCCGAGAATAATCAATGCATCCACCGCTGTGATCCCTCCCGCCGCATCAGCGACCAGCGGGTTAACGTCCACTTCGACGATATCGGGACATTCCATTGCCAGTCGCGACAGCCCCAGGATCACATCAATGATCTTTTTTTGATCCACCGGCGCTTCTCCCCGGAATGGTCCTAAAAGTTTTTTCGAACGCAGCTCTTCAAGCATTGTTTGAGCCTGCACCTCACTTACCGGAGCTACCCGGAAAACGACGTCGTCCAGTGCCTCGGTAAATATTCCACCCAATCCAAACATTACAACAGGGCCGAATTGTGCGTCGCAAAACACACCCGCGACAAATTCCCGCCTTCCACGAACCATCGGCTGCACAAGATATCCTTCCAGATCATCTCCGGCCGCACGGCTTATTTTATTTGCCGCCGTAAGGATCTCTTCCTTTGCAGATATATTCAGAAAGACTAATCCCCGCTCTGTTTTGTGCGTCAGTTTTGCCCCTAATCCCTTCAGAACAACGGGATAGCCAAATTTCTCGGCGGCTTTAACAGCATCATCCGGCGTTTGAACAACGGCTTCTTCAACTACGGGAATTCCATAGCTAAACAGAATTTGTTTTGCTTCCGCTTCCGTCAGCGCGTTTCGCTCCCCGGTTTTTGCCGCGAGTATTATTTTTCCCGTAATTTGTTCTTCTCCCATTCTTCCCACCCCAAGTATTGAATAAGCTTAAAACAATCTAATTGTCGCTCCTTCTTATAATACCAAGTAGCATTCAAAGCATAACGCGGCGGCAAGGAGGCGGCTCCGCAGGCGTATTATTAATACGTTGAGGAAGCCGACGACCCCGGCCTGCGCCGGGGCAGGCTGTGCCAACAAAGTTAGGCAAAGAATGCTACTTGGTATAAAAATAAAAACGTCTGTGCTTTGGCATGTGCGCACAGACGTTTTTATTTTTCAATTAGTTTTTTAAATGGCCTTGGAAACCGCGAGGTGCAAACCGAAATGGCGGATACTGTGGCAGAAGGAAGAAAGCAACTCTTCGCGCGAAGCCGCCGCAACTATTTTTCGCCGGTTTGGAAATCATCCTAAATCTCGGCCATATCTTTTTTATCCTGACGATACGCCAAAAAGCTGTGCAAAAACCATCCAATGAGAAAACCAAGAATCAGAATAAAAAAAATCAATAGTGCAAGGGACAAAGAAAATTCCCAGAAGAAAATACTTACCGTGACGGCGGCCACATTTTGTATAGTAAAAACAAGGGCAAGACAGGCAACAATGACTATCAGAATAATCTTTAAATGCATCTTTAAACCTCCCTCCCGCCATGTCGATTCATTTATGATGGACTCGTAAAAAGTCGACCACTTGATCATTGCGAGGAACGAAGTGACGAAGCAATCTAATAATATTAACGTGTTACAAACTATGAGATTGCTTCGCTTCGCTCGCAATGACGGCGAAATGGACTTTTTACTAAATTATCATTTATGACACTTTTTCTTGAAAATTGGAATCTAATAAAAGTTAAATATAGTGGGCAAAACGTGCAACTCATGCAGTGACTCCAGGATTTCCATTATACCAAGCAGCCAGATAAACCAAAGGGCGTCAAATATGTGTTTTCTAAAGACAGCCGGTTTTACGATGTATTCTTCAGGTTCCTTAAACCTTGAAAAGTCAGGAATAAATCGCGGCACGTTCTGATAGTATGTTTTTAATTTATCACTATGAAGTCCGCTCAGTTCGGCTTCTTCGCTTTTTATAACAAATGGATAATAAATCGAAAATATGAGAAAAAGAACAACCGGCAGTGTAATAGTTTCTGAAGCAAAACCAACGCCAACAGCTCCGATAAGACTGAAAAAGTAAAGAGGGTTTCTGCACAGGGAATATGGTCCTTCAGTAACCAGAGAATCCGTTTTGTACCCGGCAATATAAAGGGAGCACCATAAACGCCCAAGAGATGCAATGCCAACCAGAATGCAGCCGATCATAAACAAAATTGCGCAGACAAAAGGAGCTTGAGTTTCCCAGGCGCTATTGGAAAGAGCTATTATTATAACCAGCGCAACGACAAATACCCGACTAAGTTCGATTCTAAATTTTTCAATCATAAAAAATCCTTTTCTTTTCCCGGATATAAAGCTCAATCAAAATTTAATTTTCAGATTGGCGTAAGATTGCAGCAATGATGTATATTCTCATATCTGCTGCACAAATTCATCGCGTTTCCTTTAGCATGATTAATGCCAACCTTTGTAAGATTACACAACATATTAATTACATAAGATAAATTTATTCTTTCAATTAATTTGTGGTGGCTTATGAAAGGCAAGATATGTCGAACCTGCTGCGCCTTATATGAATAAAACTCATGTTTACGGCAAGTTAAAGGAGAAAAAGGCATAACATTAGATTCGACATATTTGTCGGGTTTATTTAATGAAATAACTAAATTTTGATAAACAATGAGAGACAGAAAAGCAGCAGTTATACCAATTCTAAATCAAAGCGCTATTTTTGTTGGTCCCGATTAATCGGGATTATCGGCTTTCTTAATGTATATGTAGGGGCTGTTCCCCGAACAGCCCGCAATGTTCGGCGCGTTCAGGGGAACGCGCCCTATTTCTGGAGGTAATACAAATGCAATCAACAGTAACAGCCAAAGGGCAGATAACCATTCCCAAACCCATACGGGACGCCATAGGGATAAAGGTCAATGACCGGGTGAACTTTACTCAAAAAGGTGAAATAATTTATATTCAGCCTGTCAAGACTTTGCAGTCTTTTCGCGGCGCTGTTAAGAAAAAAACTTTGGGCTCTTTTGAGATGGAGCGAGCTCGCGCGAAGGCGGCGGTTGCAAAAAAGTTGAAAAGAGGCAGTGAATGAAACATTGTTTTGTTGATACAAATCTTTTTGTCCGTTACCTGACGGCAGATGATCCCGTTAAAGCAGACCGTGTGGAAAACCTTTTAAAT
>JBDKVD010000220.1:0-11106 GCA_039679325.1 Smithella sp. | reverse complement strand
GAATTGTGAGGATTTGATTAGTTCACTAACATTGAAGATGAACAAGGCCAGACAGGCCGCAATTACTGCGGAGTTGATGGATATTGTCGGCGGTACGGAGGCCTTAGCTAAAGGTTAAAATATTTGCAGCATGCTGCTGGAAATATGAATTGGCTAATACGACACTATTGGTGAGGAGATAGTTATGAACACAGGAAAGATCGTACAAGTAATAGGACCGGTTGTTGACGTGGCCTTTGAAGAGGGGAAACTACCCAGTATATTAAATGCAATTTGTGTAACTAACCCTGCTATCGATGATCGGGAAGACAACTTGATTATTGAAGTTGCGTTACATTTGGGAGATAATGTTGTCCGCTGTATAGCAATGGATATTACAGATGGACTCGTCCGGGGCATGATTGCCAAAGATACGGGCGCTCCCATTATGGTACCAGTCGGCAAAGAATGCCTTGGGCGAATTTTAAACGTTGTCGGCCGTCCGGTTGATGGTTTAGGACCGATCAATGCCGCCAATATGGCCCCGATTCACAGAGAATCACCGGAATTTTTGGAACAGGATACATCGGTTCACGTTTTGGAGACAGGTGTTAAGGTTATCGATCTGCTTGTTCCTTTCCCCCGTGGCGGTAAGATGGGCCTGTTCGGTGGAGCCGGTTGCGGCAAAACAGTCGTTATGATGGAAATGATTCACAATATAGCCATGCATCATGGTGGTATTTCAGTGTTTGCAGGTGTGGGTGAAAGAACTCGTGAAGGGAATGATCTTTACAGAGAAATGCTGGAATCCGGAGTTATTAAGCAGGCAGCGTTGATTTATGGACAGATGACTGAACCCCCAGGAGCACGCGCGAGAGTTGCGTTGACAGGATTGGCGGCAGCGGAATATTTCCGTGATGTGGAAGGTCAGGATGTCCTTCTTTTTGTAGATAATATTTTCCGGTTTACTCAGGCGGGTGCTGAAGTATCCGCTCTTTTGGGAAGAATGCCTTCCGCCGTTGGATACCAGCCGACGCTGGCAACAGACTTGGGAGAGCTGCAAGAGCGCATTACCTCAACGACAAAGGGTTCAATTACAGCAGTTCAATGCGTGTATGTGCCTGCCGACGACTTGACTGACCCGGCACCAGCAACAACATTTGCTCACTTGGAAGGAACAGTCGTTTTATCACGCCCCCTTTCAGAATTGGGTATATATCCTGCTGTTGATCCTCTCGATTCAACATCACGTATTTTGGATCCGAATGTATTGGGTTTAGAGCATTATCAAGTTGCACGTCAAGTGCAGGTAACACTACAAAAATATAAGGATTTGCAGGATATTATTGCCATCTTAGGTATGGATGAACTCTCAGAAGAAGATAAACTGACAGTTGGACGTGCCAGAAAAATTCAGCGCTTTCTCTCACAGCCATTCTTTGTCGCAGCGCAATTTACCGGGACGGAAGGAAAATTTGTATCCGTGGGCGATACAGTAAGAGGATTTAAAGAAATATTAGAAGGCAAACATGATGAACTGCCGGAACAAGCCTTCTATATGGTCGGTGGCATTGAGGAAGCAGTAGAGAGAGCCAAGAAACTTGCCGAATAAGTGAGGAAGTAGATGTCGGACGAATTAATACTGGAAATTGTAACGCCGGAAAAGATGGCGTTTACTGGGGAAGTAGAAGAAGTTACTATTCCCGGTACCGAAGGTGAATTTGGTGTCCTGCGTGGTCATGAAGCTATTTTGACATCAGTTGATATCGGCGAATTGAGTTTTACAAAGGATGGAAAGAAAACACTCTATGCCGTAAATACAGGTTATGCAGAAGTAACTGCAGAGAAAGTAACTTTACTGATTGAAACAGCAGAAAGATCAGATACAATTGATAAGGACAGGGCCGAAAGAGCAAAATCAAGAGCTGAATCAGGATTGGTTCAGGCCGAAAAAGATAGTGATGAGTTTAATAGATTAAATGTAGCGTTAATTAGGGCAATAAACCGTATAAGAGTGGCCGAAAAATAATAAGTAGTAATTGAATTAAAAGGGTAGTACATGTTGTTTATGTACTACCCTTTTTTTATGAAAATTAAAAATAAGTTGAGATTAAAAAAGTTCCTGCGCGGTTTTATACGGCGGAAATATCAACTATTTCAAAACTTCTTGATCCACCAGGTGTCTGAACGTTAATTTCAGAGCCTATTACTTTACCGATCATAGCTTTACCGATGGGTGATGTTACGGAAATTTTGTTTTGATTGATGTCAGATTCAAAGGGACCAACCAGCTGATATTTTATTTCTTCATCTTTATCGCTCTCTGCAATTGTCACAAAGCAACCAAAGACAACTTTGTCGTTTATTTGGCCTTTCGGAATAATCACATTGGACAGCGCAAGGTTATTTTCCAATTCCTGAAGTTTTCCGTGCAGAAAAGATTGCCTTTCTTTAGCAGCCGTATATTCGGCATTTTCAGAAAGATCACCATGAGCACGTGCAATTTCAATATCACGAATATTTTCGGGAATATGTTTGTTTTTCAGAATTTCCAATTCTTTCTTCAATCTTTCAAAACCATCTTTGGTAATGGGCATTTTTTCCATAATATCTCCAACTTGTTTTCGATACTTTTTCGTATAAAATATTAAAGCTGCTAAAACAGCATTGAAATTAAACCATTTACTTTTTAAGGCGTTTTCTTACGAGTGGCCTCAAGTCACGTTCACATGATTGAGTGATTAGGTATTACGCCTCGATTGCCGACGGTATGTTCCAAATGAGCATGTTAGTAATAATGCAAAAGCTAGAATTTTCTTTAATCGAGAACAGGAATAGTGTCAAGAAACATTTAACACTTGCCCAGGAACGATTGACATCAAGTAATACGCAAACATATGTGATATTGAAAAAAATAATCTCCACAATATATACATCCATCGGTAATGAATAACGGCTATTTTTAGTAAAATGATCTAAATAAAAAACATCACGCCTCGCAGGCAAGATGTAAGCCCCGTTTCAGGCGTGATGTCAAAGCAATCTTCATATATGCAGCAAAGAAACAAACGAAATTATTGTTCTATATAATCAGCTTTTCAGCCGCTTGATCAAATCCTGCATAAATGCCTCTCTCTCCTTAAGAAACTTGTGAAAATCCTTCTTTTCTGTGTGTGCTAATTCATCTTCCAAGTCTGGAAGGTATCTCTCAAGAATCTCCAGAAGAGCTTGTTCTTCTTCTGGTGTTAAATTAAGCTTCGACATTGTAAACCTCCTTTCTTAGGATAAAACCTTAACCAGTTTGGCAATTCACTTAAATCATTGACCCGAATTACAGAGAACCTGTCTTTTGCTCTTTTCCTAAAAAAGAAAATTTCATAACCTTCAGGATAACTTCTATCCTAAAGGCCTCACCTAAGGAAATTTCATGGGCAACTTTCTCATAATTCACCTCTTTTTAGAAGAAAATCAACCCATTTCACCTTTGCCCTTCTTTTAATTTAATCTAGTGATATTTATTTCCGTTGTCAACTGAGGTCATGATTTCCAGAAAAAAGTATTTATTTTCACCATCAAAACGATATAATTATTTATATGCAGTACAATCAATCCGTATGATGATGAAAATCTGGATGCGGAATGCTAAAAGATAAAATAACAAGAAATAACATAGTGATGCATGGTAAGTGGAGAGTTGGGGGGCGGTTATATGGGACTAGATCAAGAAAATAGTGATTTTTCAATTGGGCCGTTGAAAACGTCACACGGCCAATATTTTTTTTCCCGGGAAAAAAAATTGATTCTGGAGCTGCTTGCACCACGATCCGGCGAAAGGATGCTGTGCATAGGTGACGATGTTGGCGATTACTTGCAAATTTTCCGGGATAAATGGTGCCAGCTTACGGGGCTTGTTCCCTCTGTGGAGATGCTGAAGTCGCTCCGAAAACAAGTGGGAGAAGGTATTGATTTGTATTCCGGTAACGCCGAAGACCTGCCTTTCTCCGACGATGAGTTTGACGTTGTGTTTGTTATTAAAGCACTGGAAGCTGCCCGTAATCCTGAAAAAATTATTGCCGAAGCAACTCGAGTTTGTTGTGGTCGGGTTTTCATCGGATTTCTAAATAAATACTCTTTTGCTGGAACACATCAGAAATTAAAGAGAATATTTGGGTTCCCCATTACGGAAAAGATCCGGTTTTTCGGTATCAAGGAAATAAAAGAAATGGCCAAAGGCTTAATTGATATTCAAACCATCAAATGGGGCAGTGTGATTTATTTCCCAGCTATCATTTATGATATTTCTACAGAAATTGAAGAACTATTGCCGCATATGAACAATCCACTGGGAGCATTTATGGGGATTACCTTCCCGGTAAAATACATTTACCGTGCGGTGCAAAATCCACTGGTGGAATCTTATCAACTAAAAACTGATGTCCGCACTGCCCCCGAAACTGTCCGGGGTATGTTACAGAAAAACGACAGATGATCCAGAGTAACACTTTATATGAGAATTAACTCTGAACACATATGCAGTGAAGACAGCTTGTACAACTTCATGGTTGAGGGAATCATTAAGATAAATTTTTATTTTCTTCCCATGTCAAATCGTTTTCGTCAAAGCGTTGCGCCAGGATTTCTCGAGCCTGGTTTACAAATGCTTCCGGAACGGAAATCCTCACTTCACCCAAACCGTCAACATCCAGGGAACATGATATTACGCCAATAGCTTCGTATTGCAGGCGTGCCACTATACCGTCGGCCTGCAGGCGGCCTAAAATTATCTGGGCATTTACCATGCCTGGTGCTCTGCATACGACAACCCATTTTTCTTCCGTCATAAGACCTCCCGTTTCAGACGCTCATTTTAAACCATTTTGGAATAAAGCCAAAATAGATTCTATAATTTCGGGAAGGTATCGCAGAAAAAGATCAAAGCACTACATATTGTGGTATTAATATTTTATTAACACATTTTGTTGTATTTTCCCTTTACAAAGGAAACATCTTTTGTTAAAATTTTTAAAATTCGGTAGAAGTAACAGAAGAAAAATTATGAATTTAAAAAGATTAGAAATATCAGGTTTTAAATCATTCCGCGATAAAGTCGTTCTCGATTTTTCCCAAGGTGTGACAGCCATTGTTGGGCCCAACGGTTGCGGAAAATCGAACGTTGTTGACGCCATTCGCTGGGTTATGGGCGAGCAAAGGGTTAAGGCGTTACGCGGAAAGAAGATGGACGACGTTGTTTTTAACGGCAGCCAGGATGCCTCACCGGTAAGCATGGCGGAAGTTACCATGACGCTGGTGGCAAATGGCCAGAGTTTTACCGGTGCGTTTGCGGAAATGGCGGAAGTGTCCATTACCCGGAGAGTTATACTCGACGGAGAAAGCGACTATTTAATTAATCGCGTCCCCTGCCGCCTCCTTGACATCAAAGAATTCTTTATGGGAACCGGTGTCGGGACGAGGACCTACTCTTTGGTCGAGCAGGGCAGCGTGGCCAATATGGTGGAAGCCAAGCCCGAAGATAGAAGATTGTTTATTGAAGACGCCGCGGGAATCTCCAAATATAAAAGCCGCAAAGATGCCGCCGTCCGTAAAATGGATGCAACAAAAATAAACGTACAGCGGTTGAATGATATTATTAAAGAAGTCAGATCTCAGCTCAATTCAATTTCCCGCCAGGCCAAACGAGCCGAACAATATAAAGAAATCAAACAACGCATGAGGGATACGGAAATTGCTCTGGCGTTGCAGAATTATGCGGAGCTGGTGGAGCAGGGAGCTTCTTTGCAGGCTGTACGCAATGAACTGCATGACCGTGATACGGCCGGCCGGGCCAATCTGGAGGCTAAGGAATCATTGCTGGAAGAAATGAAAGCCAAGCTTCTGGAAAATGAGGAACTCATCAATAAGAGCCGGCAGGCACTCTATGAAGTTAAAAATACCATTAACATAAAAGAAAAAAATATCGAATTTTCCCGCCGCCGGATATCCGATGCTTCCGAGCGCAAACAGAAAGATGCTGCTGAAACCGACCTCGCGCTGGCCAAAAAGGATCAGTTGCTTTCGGAAATTGAAAATCTGCGAAAAACGGCAACTGAAGCGGATGAACGAATCGCTGCATTGAAGGTGGAACACGACGAGGCCCGGCAAAATATCCAGAGTCTCATCGACGCGGATAAAGATATCAACAGCGAATTGGAAGAAAAGAAAATTGTCTACATCGATGTGGTAACGGAAAAGGCAAAGCTGAAAAACATGATCTCGACTTTGACCAAAAATATCGATGACTTAAAAAGACGGGAAGAAAGAGAAAATCGTGAAATCGAGGAAGGCCAAAAAAGGCTGTTGGAGCTGACTTCCAAGTTGCAGGCCGTCAACGAAGCTCTGCTGGGCGATGAAGAAGAATTGAACAGTCTGCAAGATAGAAAAGAGTCAGCCGCCGAAGCTTTGGATAAAGCAAAAGCTGATCTACAGCTGGTGGAAGAGCGGCTGGCCGAAATTAAAGAAGAAAGCAGCGTTAAAACATCACGTCTCGATTCTCTGCGGGAGTTCCAGGAAGCTTACAAATGGTCCAGCGAAGGAATTAAAGAAATTATTGAAAAGCAGGAAAGCCGCGATAAATTTTACGGTATAGTGGCTGATCATATCAATGTTCCCCGCGAGTATGAAGCTGCGGTGGAGGCGGTGTTAGGCGACAAGCTTCAGTACGTTGTTGTGAAGAGTCAGGAGGAAGGCGCAAAAGCAATTGATTACCTCAAAAGCGGCCAACTGGGCCGGGGTAGTTTTCTGCCGGTGGAATTGCGCAGTCAGGGTGCCGCAACATATGGCGCCGATCATTTGCAGGAAGCGGAGCCTCTGCTGCGTAAAGTTGATTGTCACGATGATTTCCGGCAAATTGCCGATTGTCTGCTGGGTGATGTATTACTTACGCCGACTATCACCACCGGAATTAATTTATGGAAGAAAAATGGTTTTCGGGGAACGTTTGTCACACCGGACGGTGATACGATCAGTCCGCAAGGCGTGCTTACAGGCGGCAGTGGCTCCGCAGTAGAAAAAAGCCTTTTGTCCACCAAACGGGAAATAGCGGAACTCGAAGAGGATTTGGAAAAACTTGCCGCCGAGCTTGCGGCGCAAACGAATCAGAAAAAAAAGCTAGTCTCTTTAATTGCGCAGTGGGATGAAGAATTAACCCAGGTAAAAAACAGAATCCACAGAATCGAAATTGATATCAACGGCCGGAAAAAAGACTCTGAACGGTTTACCGATGAAGTGGAAAGATTAAAGCAGACGATCGCCGCTTTTAAATTTAATCATCAAAATATAAAAGCCGAAGAAGCTGACGCCGAAGAAAGGTTGCGCGCCGTCAGTGTTGATATCGGCCGCAAAGAAGAAGAGGAAAAAACGCTCAACGAGATTATATCAATTTTCAACACCCGCAGAGTACAATCACGGGCGGCCATTGATGAGCAGGAGCGGCAGGTAACCGCGAAAAAAGTTCTGCTGGCCACTCTGGAAGAAAAGAAAGAATCCGGACTGCGGACAATGTCGCGTCTACAAAACGATATCACTTCCATAGAAAATGAAGTGCGGATGAAAAAAGAGGAAATGATTTCCTGCGACCGGCAGCTTGCCGAACTTGCTCAAACTATTGAAGCTGACCAGGCGGCGCTGGAGGAACTCTACCGGGATCTGTCCGTCCGCGAAGCTGCTTTAGAAGAAAAACAAGCGGGCAAAAATCGTGAAGATGAACAACTGAAAACGCAGGAAAATGAAATACGGGAAGTTCAAAAGCAGCTGGATGAACTCCGCAATAAAATTAACGAAACGGAAATCAAGTGTCGGGAAATAGTTTTACATGGCGAGAATTTGAAGGCGGCGCTGGCGGAAAAGCACAACGTTGTTTTGGAAGATCTGCTGCCTGAATTTGCCCCGATTGAACAGGAAAAATTGGCCCAGTTAAAGACCACTCTGGAAAGTGATAAACAAAAAATAGATAATTTCGGCGAAGTTAATCTGCTGGCGCTCAATGAATATGAAGAGCTTGATAAACGTTACCAGTTCTTAACAGCGCAGATTGCCGATTTGAACGACTCGCTCAGTTCCCTCGAAAGAACAATAATGCGGATAAATAAAATTTCCCGCTCCCGCTTTGCCGAAACGTTTGCCGCCGTTAACGAATGCTTTAAAAAAGTATTTATCCATATTTTCCCGGGCGGCCATGGCGAGTTGCACCTGACCGACGAGAGCGACCTGCTGGAAACAGGTGTGGATATCTCCATTCAAATTCCCGGCAAACGGGCGCAGAATGTCAGCCTGCTTTCCGGCGGCGAAAAATCGCTGGCGGCAATTGCTCTCATTTTTGCCATTTTAATGTACCGTCCCACGCCCTTTCTGGTTTTGGATGAAGTTGACGCGGCGCTCGACGACGCCAACACCAACCTCTTTAACCGTTTGATAAAAGATATCTCCGACAAGTCGCAAGTTGTGATGATCACCCATAATAAGAGCACAATGGAAGTAGCCGACAGACTCTTTGGCGTGACCATGCAGAAACGGGGTATTTCTTCTTTGGTATCCGTCAATCTGAACTAAAAAATCTTATTTTTTTCCCTCCCAAAAGGGATTAATTCGTTTTAATTAATCCCTTTCTTTACTTCTTGCAGAAAAATCGTTATTAAGAAAAAAATATAAGAAAGGCATTGTTATAAGAAAATGGGATTTTTTGATAAGTTAAAATCGACTCTGAGTCTGGATAAATTGAAATCAGGTCTGAAGAAGACCCGTGAAATTCTGACGACAGATATCGATGATCTCCTTTTCGGCTCAAAGACACTGGACGAAAATTTGTTTAATGAGCTGGAAGAGCTGCTCATCACGGCGGATATGGGGCCGCAGTTTGTCAATGATTTGATCGAAGATGTTCAGGATCGCATGAAACGCAAGGAACTGCAGAACGCCGGGCAGGTTAAGAAGATTCTGCGCGATCGCATGGTTGCAATTTTGCAGAAAATTGATTTGCCGCTGAAAGTTCCCAAAGGTCAACCTTTTGTGATTATGGCTATAGGAGTAAACGGCAGCGGTAAAACAACGACAATCGGCAAGCTGGCAAATGTGCTGCAGAAGGATGATCACGAGGTTATGCTTGTGGCGGCGGACACATTCCGGGCTGCAGCTATTGAGCAATTGGAAATTTGGGGCACACGGGTGAACACACCGGTGATAAAACAAAAAATGAACGCCGATCCGGCCGCGGTTGTTTTCGATGCGCTGGCCAGAGTTAAAGCCGGCTACTCCGGTGTCATCATAGTTGATACGGCCGGCAGGCTGCATACTCGAGTCAATCTGATGGAAGAGCTTAAAAAAATCAAAAGAGTCATGGGTAAAGAAATGCCTGGAGCTCCTCATGAAATATTGCTGGTTCTTGACGCAACGACAGGGCAAAATGCCGTGATTCAGGCGAAAATGTTCAAAGAAGAAATTGGCGCGACCGGTATCGTCCTCACCAAGCTCGATGGAACAGCTAAAGGCGGCGTTGTAGTCCGGATTGCCAGTGAACTGGGACTTCCTGTCCGTTATATCGGAGTGGGAGAAAAGATGGATGATCTAAGGCCTTTTAACAGTGATGATTTTGTCTCCGCACTTCTCGATTAAACAATGATCAAGTTACGGCGCGATTAATGAATAAAATTTTTGCCATAGGCGACATTCACGGCTGTTTTGATCAACTTCAAAGGTTGATTAAAAAACTTCCGATTGATCAACAACTCGATACCCTGGTTTTTATAGGCGACTATATTGACCGGGGAAGCTCCTCTAAAGAAGTCGTTGATTATGTGATTGAGCTGAAAGACAAATTTAACAATGTTGTCTGCCTTACGGGAAATCACGAACAGATGTTCCTCAACTACCTCGAGGGCATTGATGAAGTAATGTATATTTATAACGGCGGTAAAGCGACTTTAGTATCTTACGGTCTATCCGCCTATTCACCGGTTCAGGAGAGAAAGTCGTCAATTCCCTTAAGTCATTTGCATTTTTTTCAGTCGCTTTTGCCCTATTATGAAACGGAAGAATATATATTTGTTCATGCCGGATTAATACCCGGTTTGAGTCTGCGCAGGCAAACCGTCCATGATTTATTGTGGGTCAGGCACGACTTTATTTATTCGGATTATGATTTCGGGAAAACGGTCGTTTTTGGTCATACTCCGTTTCAATCCCCTTTAATTTCATCGAATAAAATAGGAATTGACACAGGAGCATTTTCCGGCGGCAAACTCACATGCGTGGAATTGCCGGATTTAATAATCCATCAGGTTTAGCAATGAAAATTATCGAGTGTGTGCCGAATTTCAGTGAAGGCTGCAATCAAAAGACGATAGCCGCAATTGCCCGGGTATTTGAATCTTTTCCCGCCGTGCGACTGATTGATTTCAGCGGCGATACAGACCATAACCGCAGCGTCTATACGTTCCTGGGCAAGGCCGACGATGTGCTGGAAGCTGCTCTGGCTGCTTCCGGCCGGGCGCTGGAACTAATCGACATGTGCTCTCAGGAGGGTGCTCATCCGCGGCTGGGAGCAGTTGATGTCGTGCCTTTTGTTCCGTTGTCTACGGCGACAATGGAGGATGCAATTGATGTTGCGCATCGTTTTGGCAGGCAGTTGCATGAACGGTTTGGTGTGCCGGTATATTTTTACGGCGAGGCGGCGCTGGTTGATAAGCGCAGGGAACTGGCACATGTGCGGCGAGGCGGATACGAAGCCCTGGAGGAGAAAATGTCCATCCCGGAAGGCGCCCCCGATATCGGCAAACCGTTGTTCAATGAACGCTGCGGGGCGACGGCGGTCGGCGCGCGTATGCCTCTGGTTGCGTACAATATTAATCTGGCCAGCGATGACCTGCATCTGGCCCGGGACATAGCCCGCCGCATTAGGGAAAAAGGCGGCGGATTAAAAAGTGTGCGGGCAATTGGAGTGATGCTGAAAAGCCGGAATATCGCCCAGGTGTCGATGAACCTGGTTAATTATCAGGAAACCCCGCTGAAACCGGTTTATGATATGGTGAAGCTTTTGGCGTCCGATCATGGCGTTGATATTCTGGAGACGGAATTGAT
>JBDKVD010000219.1:0-5356 GCA_039679325.1 Smithella sp. | reverse complement strand
TCGGTTTTGTTTCTTCTTCCGACAGGGCTACATCCGCTGAAAACATCAGGCATTTGATGCCGATGATCATCATTTCAAATAAAGTTATGGTTCCCCGGATAAACATGAGCCCGAGAAGTTTATACCGCTTTGTTAAAGGGATATTTTCCTGTTCCAGAAAAACGATTTCCTTGTTAGGGCTTCTCACGGCCGCCGCGATTTTGTTGCCGTGCCGCATCATCACGCCTTCGATGAGAGCTTGTCCTCCGGCAATATCTTCAGGCTTGGGTTTGGTTGGCATTGTATTTTTCCTAAATAAATTAAAAATTTGTTGGAGTTACTTATAGTATTTAAATAAAGGTGTCAAACGTTGATTTACAGCATTCTTATGTTGCAAGATAAGGCTGCGATGATATAATATAAAAGTTTAAGAAAAAGGAGGATAAAGATGGCTGCACAGGATTTGCCTGCCGCATTAATTAAGGAATATCAGGAACGATTTGAAAAAAAATTGAAGGAAAATGAAATTGATTTATTGGAATACTGGAAAGCCCAACTGGATAAGATCGTAACCGCAAGACCCGATAGTCTTGCTTCGCTGCAAATGCAGGTTAAGAAAACGGCGGATATGATGGCCAACCGGATCAATGTCTTAAAGAAGGGAAAAAATGGATAGTATCGCAGATTTTTTATTTGAAGTGGGGATGCTCGGTAAAACGCCCCGCAGCGGTTATCAATTTCTGGGAAGCGGCAAAGAGTCCGTGGCTGAACATATTTTACGCACAATATTTGTTGGTTATGTTCTTTGTAAGATGAATCCAAAGCTCGACGAGTTTCGTGTTTTGAAAATGTGTACACTTCATGATCTGCCGGAAGCTCGTACCGGAGATATGAATTACGTCAATAAAAAATATGTTAATGTTGATGAAGAAAAAGCGGTGCGTGAATTGACCGGCAGTCTGTCGTTTGGCGACGATATTAAAGCATTTATTGATGAGTTCAACGGAAAGAAAACAAATGAGGCTCTTACTGCACGTGATGCCGATCAGATTGCTTTGATTCTGCAATTGAAGGAAAATGGAGATCTGGGAAACAAGTATGCAGAAGAATGGATCAGCTATGCCGTGCAAAGGCTGTCTACTGAATCCGCAAAAGAGCTTGCCTCTAAAATTATAGAAACAGACTCGTCCAACTGGTGGTTTAAAGAGAAAGGCGACTGGTGGGTAAATGGCAACAATAAATAATCAACTGAAAATATCAAAAGGGAAGGGCCTGAAAAAATATTTGAAAGGGCTCTTTTTTTTGCCGGTGGTCTTAATAATTGTTCTGAATATGGTTTCCTGCGGCGCCGAGATGGGGCAGGTTGTTATATCCAAACCCGATGAATACAGGCATATTTATGAAGCCAAGGAAAGAGTTATCCTCAATGCAATAGCCCGGATTTTCAAAGATAAAAGGATGGGCAGCAATGTCCGGATTGACCGGGAAAAAAATCAAATAGATACGGATTACGTGATCGAGGGAGACTGGCGAACAAAAAGTATTGCTAAAGTAAACAGGTTGAATTGGAAAGAAAGTGAAGTTACTATTTCCATTATAACAGAGAAGAAAACACAGACAGGTTGGGAAACGAGACGGTTACTGGACAAGGATCAGTACATCAGTTTGTTCGATAAAATTGATTTAGCGATATATGAAGAGATGTCCAAGATAGAGTAGCAAAATATTTTTTTATCGAAAGGAGACTATTATGAATCCCCAGAAAAAAGTATCAGCGATGTTGGACGAATTTAAAAATTTTGCGTTAAAGGGTAATGTGGTTGATCTGGCTATCGGTGTTATTATCGGTGTCGCATTCGGCAAAATCATCGATTCTCTGGTCAAGCATATTATAATGCCTGTAATCAGTATTTTTATGCCCAGTGGACAGAGTTATCTGACCTGGAAATGGGTTGTTGACGGCAAGGAAATTCTCTATGGACTGTTTCTTGGAGAAATCGTCAATTTTCTTATTATTGCGTTGGCGTTATACATCTTCATTGTCAAGTTGCTCGGGTTCATCATGAAAAACAAGGAAGAGGAAGCAGCAGCCCCGCCGCCCCCCACAAAAGACCAGGAGCTGCTTACCGAAATCCGGGACCTGCTTAAGACAAAGTAATTTTTAGACCGTGGGCGTCAAGTTACAGTCTGTTCGGGTGTAAGAGGACGGACTTTAACTTGACGGCCGGGTACAAATGGTGGCCAAAAAAGTTGTCATTTTGAACGCACGTGAGAAATCTTTAATATCTCCCCCTATGCGGGAATATATGGATTTCTCACTTCGCTTCGAAATGAATTTTAATGAATTGTGACACCTTTTTTTGTTGAAGCTCATGTGACGGATGTGTTTTGGAGTTACTTCCCTGGCGTTTTATCAACAACCGTTTCCGGTTGCTGTTCAACATTGTCAGTGCCCGTCTCATTGCTTTCAGGTTTGAGGAAAAGGTAATAAAGCTTGCCTTCGCGGTACGTTTTTCCGGCCTGTTCACCGGCTTTTTCACCGACCCCCATATAAACATCGCAACGGCCCGCAGCGCGGATGGCGCCTCCTGTATCCTGATCCAAAGCAAACCCAACAGGCTTTTCCAGATCAACAGCGGCAAAGGCAAACATCGCCCGGGGATAGATAGACTTATCCGTTGCAATCGTTCTAAACGGAGTTACCGACTCATTGAGCGAACCTCTTGGATCTCCATTTTCGGTTCTGAAGAAAACGAAGCGGGGATTTTCATTGACGTATAAATCGACTTCATCAGGATGGGCCTTGAAATAAGCAATCATCGATTTCATATTGATATTTTTTTCGGTTAATTTTCCGTCCGCAATCATTTTAGTCCTGATGCTCTTATACTCCCAGCCGTTATGAGCGGCATAGCCGACCGCTTCGACCTGTCCGTTGGGCATACGAATTTTAGCGGATCCCTGCACATGTACTATGTAGACCTCAAAGGGGTCTTCGAGCCAGACCAGCTCGTTGCCGGCGAAAGTGTTGGATTGCTGTATCTCTTTTCTGCTCGGGTATTGCCGGATTTGGTTATCCGTTCCCTTTTGGCCCAGAATCATTCCCTCCGAATCCTTTACGAGGTCGGCCGGCATTTTATATAACGGATACTTAAACCGGACTGTGCGTACAGGCGAACCGTTAAAAATCGGCGTGTAATATCCCGTATACAATACCGTTCCCCGATCATCACAGCCTACCGAAATATACGTATCAAATTTTTCCCGCAAGACAGTATTCATTTGCCGGGGAGAGATCTTTGAAGAAACAAGCTTATACAGTTCCTGGAGGCTTTTTACCGCCTGTTCATGCGTGATTTCACCGTATGGATAGAATTTTTGGCTGGATGGTTTGGACATGTAGTTCAGGCTGCGGGCGATTGCTTCCTTTAAACCATCCATATCAGAACAGGCATTTGTGTAATCCGGAATCTGCCTGGGATCGGTAATTTTTCTTAAAGCAAGCTGACCGGGCGGCAATTGACGGAGATAATCTTTTTCGAATTCCTGGGTGTCGGTAATAACGGCGCCGCGCTTCTGACAGCCTGCAAGAGCCAAAAAAGAAAAGACCAATATAAAACTGAAAAATATAATTTTTGTTTTCATGGAAAATACATAAACAAAAGAGTCTTGTATGTCAAAAGAAATTTAGTTTTAATCCTGATCAATGATATGGAAATATTCATTTTAAAGTGGAATTTGAAATGGTACATAATAAAACGTAAAGAATATTATGCCCGAGAAAGGATAAAAAGCATGTCGTCATACATAAGGATGCAAATAGGAAATACATCATTGCGGGCGGAACTCTTCGATACGCAATGCGCCAGACAAGTAATTGAAAATCTCCCCATCGAAGCGGTGCCTGATGAATGGGGAGATGAGTTTTATTTTGAAATACCCGTCAAGGCGAATCTTGACGAGACGGCAACCACAAAAGTTAAAGTAGGGGATATCGGCTTCTGGCCGCCGGGAAGTGCCTTGGCGATATTTTTTGGTCCGACGCCGATGAGCAAAGACGGCGATCCGGTTCCGGCCAGTGCCGTAAATCTTGTCGGGAAGATAATAGATGACGCCACCGTATTAAGAGGGGAAAAGGGCGCCGGTAAAATTATTCTCGTTAAAGAAACCACGTAAGGAGAGGAAATAATGATTTCGCGTATTGACCACGTATCTCTTGCGGTGAAAGACCACAAAAAGGCCGTGCATTTTTTTTGTGACATACTGGGAGCCGTTGCGGGAACCAACTCGGCCGATCCTTTTATGAAATATTTCTGGCAGCTTTATTCCCTCGGCGATTTATCGCGTCTGGAGATAATATCTCCAACGGGCAGGGGAAGTTTTCTGGATGGTTTTTTTAAGTCGAGGGAAGCAGGTGTCCACCATATCACCCTGCAGACACCGGATATCCGCAAGGCCATATCCCATCTCGAAGCGCATGGCATTCCTTTCTTCGGCTACCACGAATACCGGGATTGTTTATGGAAGGAAATATATATCCATCCGCGTGACGCCTTCGGCGTGCTGATTCAAATTGCCGAATTAAGGTCCGATGACTGGCTCCCCGATCAGGTAAAGTTTCCTGCGGGCACAAAGATGCAGGTTGAAAAAACCAAAACCGGCGCAACCCTGACATTTGCACATCCCGGCGGCGGCAAGGTTTCTTTGGATTTAGATTGTAAAGAACTAAGGCAACTCATGGAAAAATTAGAAGATGCCCTGTCATAATTGTATTTTTGATTAAACATAAAATAGCGGCGGCAAGACTGAGATCCCGCCATCAGGAGAACAAGGGGTTGCAACCCCTTGTTCTATACGAGAGATTTTTCGGCTGAATGTCCATTCAACATTACGGCACAGTCTTCAGGTCGCTGCGACGATATCAGTCAATGATTTAGAAATGATGGACTCGTAAAAAGTCATGAAATTAACAATTCTCAGACGACCTCGTAAAATACCCTAAAGGGCACGCGAGGTCGCAGGCAAGGCGCGCGAATACCGAGGAATGAGGAGTACTTAGCGTACGCCGCAGGTAGCCTGCCCCGTGCTTGACACGGGGAGGGATGAAGCGCAACGCAGCATCCGGCCTTTTTACGATGTCGTCAGAAATGGAATCAGGCTTTTTCCGAAGCGAAGAGCTCTTTGAATCTGGGCGGCACTTCCGCCTTTGTTCCTTTTTTGTAGTCAAAAAACATAATGCCGGTCTTGGCCCTGCATACTTCCCGCCCGGTTTTCTTGTTGGTCAGAAGATAGATAAAATCATACCCATAAAGGAAGAAATCGGTCAGGGCAACTTTCATCTCCAGCACATCACCCTGGAAGGCTTGTGATTTATAGA
>JBDKVD010000218.1:0-12761 GCA_039679325.1 Smithella sp. | reverse complement strand
AAGCCCTGCAGAAGGCGCACGATGAATTGGAAATCAGAGTTGCCGAAAGAACCGCCGAACTGGTCAAAATAAACGACGCCCTCCAGAAAGAAATCCTCGAGCGCAAAAAGACGGAAGCAATACTGAAAGACAGCGAGAAGAAGTTTGCCGCAACATTTTACAAGAGTGCAATTCCGATGGCCATAACGGCTATTAAAGACGGCCGGTATATTGATGTCAACGAATCGTTCATGAAAGTCATGGGTCTTAAATACGAAGAACTGGTGGGTGACAGTTCCACCGGCGCCGGTTATATTACCGCCGAATCAAGGGCGTTATTTCTGAATGAGTATCGGCAAAAAGGATTTGTGGAAAATCTTGAGTTGTCGATGCGGGTGAAAAACGGCAAACGGAGACGCGGTCTGTTCAATTCCTCAAAAATCACTATAGGCTCCGAAGAGTTCTTTTTAACGATGGTGACTGATATTACAGAGCTCCGGCGGGTGGAAGAGAAATTAAAAAAATACCGTGATGAGCTGGAGAGCATGGTTGCCGAACGGACAAGTGAACTCGAAGACAAGACCAACAATCTTCAGAAAGTTAATACGACACTGAATGTGCTGCTGCAAAAAAGAGAAGAAGACAGAAAGATTCTGGAAGAGAATTTTGTCGCTAATATCAGCAGTCTTATACTTCCCTACATAGGAGGCATTAGAAGAAACAATCTCGATGCGCAGCAACAGTTGTGTCTGGATACTATTGAAAAAAATTTAGGCGATATAGTTTCCCCTCTCTTGAAAAACATGCAGCAGTTTGATCTGACTCCCCGGGAAGTTCAGATAGTGTCTTTGATAAAGGATGGCAAAACGACCAAGGAAATCGCCAGGGCCTTAGGAATTGGTGAAGGCTCCATCGATACACACAGAAAAAATATCAGAAAAAAAATAGGCCTGGACAGAGCTGCCAATCTCCAGTCCCATCTGCGTTTCCTCGAAAAATAGATGAGCACCATACTCATATAACAGCAAATTAACTCCTTATTGCAAACTTATGTAACGGCCTTAACTCTTTCATCAAAGAACCAAAAGTGAACTGAATTTATGAACAATAATATTGAAATAGAAAAATCAGAAAACAAGCGCCGGCGGGCACAGAAAGCCTTACAAAAGGCGCCCGATGAATTGGGAAACAGGAAACGGGAAGAACAGTCGGGCTCCGGACTGGATAACCTTTTATCCCCCGAAAAGGATGCCGGTGAAGAAGAGGTTCGACAGATCATCGATTTCGCGGCCGTTCAGGAATTGATGAATTCCTTCTATAGACTGACGGGCATCGGCATTGCGATCCTTGACCTCAAGGGAAACATCCTGGTCGCTACCGGCTGGCAGGATATCTGCACGAAATTTCATCGTGTTCACCCCCAAACTCTGAATAATTGTATTGAAAGCGATGTTTTCCTCTCGCAAAATGTGGATGAAGGGAAATACACCATATATAAATGCAGGAATAACCTGTGGGACATGGTAACGCCGATCATCGTCGGTGGCAGGCATATCGCCAATCTTTTCCTGGGACAGATCTTTTTTGAAGACGAAGCTCCCGATTACGGTGTCTTTAAAAATCAAGCGGAAAAATACGGATTCAATAAAGAGGAGTATCTGGCGGCGCTGGAGCGGGTTCCGAGGTGGAGCAGGGAGACCGTTGCCAACGTGATGGAATTCTACACCAGGTTCGCGGGCATGATTTCCCAACTCAGTTACAGCAACGTTCGAATGAAGAGAGCACTGATCGAGCAGAAGCGTGCGGAGGAGGCGCTGCGGCAAAGTGAAGAAAAATATAACCAGTTTTTTAGAACTTCGCGTGATTGCGTCTTTATAACATCAAAAGATGGAAGCTGGATCGATCTGAATGATGCCGCAGTGGAATTATTCGGCTATGCCAGCTGTGAGGAACTGCGGCAGGTGAAGATTCCGGATCTCTACATCAACAAGAAAGAACGGGCAAAGTACATCGGCACTATCGCCGAAAGCGGCTATATCAGGGAATTTCCCGTTGATTTGCGCAGGAAAGACGGCAGCGTAAGGCACACGCTGATCACAGCGGCGGCCCGCTACGATGCAGAAGGGAATGTGGTCGGGTTTCAGGGAACGATGCGGGATATCACTGAGCGCAGGCGGGCGGAAGAAGAAGAAATGAAAGAGCGGGCCGACTTTCTGCAGACACTCATAGATACTCTGCCCAATCCTGTCTTTTTCAAGGACAGAGAAGGAAGATATACCGGCTTCAATAAGGCGTGGGAGGAGTTCATAGGCAGATCGAGCCAGGAGCTGATGGGCAAAACCGTCTATGATCTGGGTCCAGTGGATGTGGCCCGCATCTATGAGGAAAAGGACAACGAACTTTTTGCCAATCCCGGCAAGCAAGTTTACGAATTTCTGTTAAAAAACGGTAGCGGTGAGCTCAGAAACGTTATCTTCAACAAAGCTACAACAAGGGGCGCTGATAACCGGATAACCGGACTGGTGGGCGTCGTTGTGGACATCACCGAACACAAGCGGGCGGAGGAGGCGCTGAAAGCAAGTGAGGCAAAGTACCGCTTGATCGTTGACACGGCCAACGAGGGCGTCTGGATGCTGGATGAAGACGGCCGCACAACCTTTGTCAACGCGCGCATGGCTGAGATGATCGGCTACACGGCGGAAGAGATCATTGGTCTCAAATTTGCCTTTTTCCTGTTTGAAGAGGATTTGCCCGACCACGAGGCGAGGGTGAGAACACGGCGCCAGTGCCTGGCGGAGCAATATGAGCGCCGGGTGCGGCACAAAAACGGACAGGTTGTCTGGACTATTATCTCCGCGGTTCCCGTCCTTGACGCCGACAATCGTTTTCAGGCTTCTTTTGCCATGTTCACCGATATCACCGAGAGCAAGCGGGCGGAAGAGGCGCTGCGGGAATCAGAACAACGTTTAGCCGATATTATCGATTTTTTACCCGATGCCACATTTGCCGTTGACCTCAATGGCAAAGTCATCGCCTGGAACCGCGCCATCGAAGAGATGACCGGCATCAAGGCTTCCGATATGCTGGGGAAAGGGGATTATGAATATGCCCTGCCGTTTTACGGGATGCGGAGCTCGATGCTGATTGATCTGGTATTTATATCGGCTGAAGAGATCGAGAAGAAATATCATTTTGTCAAAAGAGAGGGAGACGTTCTTATAGCCGAGACAAAAGTACTTGTAAGGGGGGTGCCTCATGCACTCTGGGTAAAAGCCAGACCTTTATATGACAGCAGGGGTAACGTAGTTGGCGCTATTGAGTCTATTCGCGATATCACCGACCTCAAGCGGGCCGAGAAAGCATTGAAGAATAGAGAAAGGGACTTGAAGGTTAAATCCCGTAATCTGGAAGAACTCAATGCCGCCCTGAAAGTTCTGTTAAAACAGAGGGAACAGGACAAGGAAGAACTCGAAGAGAAGATACTGGCGAACATCAAACAACTCGCCCTTCCCTATATTGAAAGATTGAAAAAGAGCCGCTTAAAGGACAAAGAAGCAGACTATGTAAGCATCCTTGAATCAAATCTGAAAAACATTATCTCTCCATTTACAAGCAAGCTGTCCTCACAATACCTGAATCTTACTCCCAGGGAAATTCAAACAGCCAACCTTATCACAGAAGGCAAGACGACCAAGGAGATTGCTGAATTGTTGAATGTTTCTCCGGGAACAGTTGAATTTCACAGGGAAAATATCAGGATTAAACTTGATCTGAAAAATAAAAAAAGCAATTTAAGAACCTATCTTATGAAATTATCATAATGCAGTATATTCCCCTGGATTATCCCTGTAACTAACTCCCCTTGCACATCCCGCTAATATTCTCTATTAACTTAGACACCGATATTGAGCAAGTATGGCTTCTGGCATCCGGAGAGATTGGCCGGTATATAACCGATCAAGATTTTTCAAGGCCTGTAATATGAACGATGACGGTAAGACAAAAGCACAGCTTATAAAAGAGCCGGGAGAAATGCGCCGGCAAGTTGCCGGTTCCGAAACCGCGCAGCAGCAATCAAATCATCCCATCCCCAAAATGAACGCGCGGATGAACGCCATGATAAAAGCTTTTGATGGGCTGATTTACATTTGTTCCCAGGATTACCGTATCGAGTTTATGAACGAGCATCTCATCTCTCGGACTGGTTATGACGGCACCGGGGAGCTGTGTTACAAGGTTTTACATGACCGGGATTCGACCTGTCCATGGTGCGTCAATCACCGTGTCTTCAAAGGAGAAACGGTACGATGGGAGACAAAGAGTCCTAAAGACAACCAGTGGTACTTCATTGTAAACACACCTATAGACAACGAGGATGGAACGATCTCCAAGCAGGCGATGATCTTGGACATCACCGCACATAAACGGGCAGAGGCATTGCTGAAAGAAAGCAAGGAAAAATACAATCAATTTTTTAAAACTTCGCGGGATTGCACCTTCATTACATCAAAAGATGGAAGCTGGATCGATCTGAATGATGCCGCAGTGGAATTATTCGGCTATTCCAGCCTTGAGGAACTGAAACAGGTGAAGGTCCGGGATGTCTATGCCAACCCGGAAGAACGGGCAAAGCACATCAGAATCATCGCCGAATGCGGTTATGCCAGGGAATTCCCCGTTGATTTGCGCAGGAAAGACGGCAGCGTAAGGCACACGCTGTGCACAACTGCGTCCCGGTACGATGCGGCCGGCAATGCAATAGGATTCCAGGGAACGATCCGGGATATTACCGAGCGCAGGCGGGTGGAAGAAGAATTAAGGAAATATCGTGAAGACCTTGAGGTCTTAGTTGCCGAAAGGACAAGTGAGCTCGAAAACAGGACAAAAAAACTTCAGGAAGTAAATACTGCTCTGAATGTGATCCTGCAGAAAAGAGAAGAAGACAAAAAGATACTGGAAGATAGCTTAGTCGCAAATATCGGGAGTCTTGTCCTTCCCTATGTGGAAAAGATTAGAAAAAACAACCTCGATGCGCAACAGCAGTTCTGCCTGGATGTTATTGAAAAGAATCTGGGTGAAATCGCATCTCCCCTGTTGAAAAACATCCAGCAGTTTGATTTAACGCCCAGAGAGGTTCAGATAGCGTCTTTGATAAAGGAAGGTAAGACGACCAAGGAAGTTGCCCAAGCATTGGGGATTGAAAGAGGCTCCATCGATACACACAGGAAAAATATTAGAAAAAAAATAGGCCTGGACAGAGCTTCCAATCTTCAGTCCCATCTGCGTTTCCTCGAAAAATAGATAAATATCCTATCTATTAACCGCCTGTTTAGTTTATTGAAATTAATCATTAAAACTGTTAGTATTTATAAATTTTTTTGTTCTTTTGAAGATTTGATGAATTTGTCAAAATGCAGTTGGTTGGAAATCTGTTCTGGACGAAATAACTTTCAAGGGCTTAGACGGGTTTAAATCTGATTATGAGCG
This sequence comes from Smithella sp., assembly GCA_039679325.1. Classification (GTDB taxonomy): domain Bacteria; phylum Desulfobacterota; class Syntrophia; order Syntrophales; family Smithellaceae; genus MVRV01. The sequence continues at coordinate 7,295 of JBDKVD010000218.1, read as the reverse complement.
AAAAAGACAAAGACATGAGCAAAGGTCAGTTTTCTGAACTGCCGGGGATGTTTCAGAGAAACGGCAGGAGTGTAAAATTCGAAAGCGAATGCAAGCAAACGGGGAATGCACTGCCGGTATCAGAGGACTTTTACCGAACAATCTTTGAAAATACAGGAACAGCAACAGTTATTCTTGAAGAAGATAACACCATACTGCTGGTAAACGGTGAATTCGAAAAACTAACCGGCTACACCAGAGAGGAAACGGAAGGCAGAAAAAAATGGACGGAATTTGTTCATCGAAAAGAAGATCTGGAACGAATGAAAGAATATCATCGTCTGCGCCGCATTGATCCACAGTCTGTTCCCCGCACCTATGAATTCCAGCTTGTCGACAGGAAAAATCAAGTAAGAGATATTGTTTTAACCGTAACACCAATGCCTGTAATAAAGCAAACACTGGCTGCATTGCTGGATATAAGCTGTCTCAGACGGGTGGAAGCGGCTTTGACGGAAACGGAAAGAAGGCTTGCCGATATAATTGATTTTCTGCCGGATGCGACATTTGCCGTTGATTTTTCCGGGAAAGTTATTGCCTGGAACCGGGCTATCGAGGAGATGACCGGTGTAAAGGCTGAAGACATGCTGGGAAAAGGTAATTACGAATATGCCATGCCATTTTACGGAATGCACAGGCCAATGCTTATTGACCTGGTGTACAGATTTGCCGAAGAGGTCGAAAAAAAATACAATTTCATCAAGCGGGAGGGAAATGTACTTCTGGCCGAGGTTGACATACCTGTAAGAGGAGAGCATCGTGCCCTCTGGGGAAAAGCAGGGCCTTTATATGACAACTATGGTAACGTCGCCGGCGCCATTGAATCCATACGCGACATCACCGACCGCAGGCAGGCCAGGGAATCCCTGCAAAAAGCACATGATGAACTGGAAATGAGGGTTCGGGAAAGAACCGCCGAGCTGATGCAGGTAAACAGGATGCTGCAGCGGGAAATAACCGAACGTAAACGTGCAGAGGCGGTGATGAAAGAGAGCGAAGAAAAATACACTCAGTTTTTTAAAACTTCGCGGGATTGCGTCTTCATAACCTCAAGAGATGGAAGATTTATCGACTTGAATGATACCGCGGTGGAATTATTCGGCTACTCCAGTCGTCACGAACTGCTCCAGAAGAAGATACCGTATGTCTATGCCAACCAGGAAGAACGGGCAAATCACGCCAAGGTTATCACGGAATGCGGCTATGTGAAAGAATATCCCGTTGATTTGCGCAGAAGAGACGGCAGTATAAGGCATGCGCTCATCACGGCAGTGGCCCGCTATGACGCCAATGGCAGGACAATTGGGTTTCAGGGAACGATCCGGGATATTACCGAGAAGACGCAGAATGAAGAAGAAATAAGGAAATACCGTGAAGAGCTGGAAATCCTGGTTGCCGAACGGACAAAAGAGCTCGAAGACAAGACCGGTAATCTTCAGGAAGTAAATACGGCATTGAATGTGCTGCTGCAGAAAAGAGAAGAGGACAGAAAGATTCTGGAAGATAATTTTGTTGCTAATATCAGCAGTCTTGTACTTCCCTATGTGGAAAAGGTTAAGAAGAATAATCTCGATGCGCAACAGCAGTTGTGCCTGGATACTATTGAAAAGAATTTAAGTGGTATCGTTTCCCCTCTCTTGAAAAACATCCAGCAGTTTGATCTGACCCCCCGGGAGATTCAGATAGCATCTTTGATAAAGGACGGCAAGACGACCAAGGAAATCGCCAGGGCCTTAGGAATTGGAGAAGGCTCCATCGATACACACAGAAAAAACATTAGAAAGAAACTGGGCATGAACAGAGCTTCCAATCTTCAGTCCCATCTGCGTTTCCTCGAAAAATAGATAAATAGTCTACCTATTAATAACCAGTTTAATCTGTATTGTAAATTTACATACGTTAGTTGTAAATTTCTATGTCTTTCAGGGTATAAATCTAATGCCTCATGATGAGACCTTATGAAAATTATTTTTTCCCTCTATGCTGATGCCGGGAAAAATGAAAAACGTCGTCGCACTTTAAATCCGAATTAACTTGATTATTTTAAAACCATTTTCAACTAATATGAAAGATGAATCTAAGACGAAAAAACAGCTTATCAGTGAACTTATTGAACTGCGTCTACAATTGGTAAATTTAAAAAACTTCGAAGAGGAATTCAACAGGCTCAGGGAAAATAATGACAAGTTCGTAAAAGCTTTCATGCACTGTTCTATCCCCATGGCCATTACAACATTTAAAGAAGGCCGGTTTGTTGATGTCAATAATACTTTTTTGAGATTTACGGGCCTCAGACAAGATGAAATTATAGGACATACTTCACGGGAAATTGGATATATCACAGAAGAACAAAGGGCGATATTATTTGATGAGATAAAGAAGAAAGGTTGCGTGGAAAACCTTGAGTTGAAAGTTGCAGTAAAAGGCGGGGAAGTTAAAGACGGCTTATTCAATGCAGTAATGATGACTATCAATAATGAAAAATGTCTGCTGAAAGTAATGGTGGACATCACTGAACGCAAGAAGGCGGAATATGCTTTACGTGCACGAGGGCATTATCAGGCTTTGCAGTGAACCGGGTCAAGGAGCAATTTTCACTATATATCTAACAGCTTAAATGAGGAAGCTTTTATGCAAAAGGCATTTGAAAACAAAGCATCGAATGGCGGAGAAACAATTCTGGTTGTGGATGATGAGAAAATGATTCTTGAAGTGACCAAAGAGCTGCTCAAATCACTGGGATATCAAGTTTATATTGCCCAAAATGGTAAAGAGGCGATCGATGTCTTTATGGAGAAGCAGAGCCAGATTAACCTGGTTATCCTGGACATGGTCCTGCCGGGGATGTCGGGAAGCAAAATATTCGATAGTCTCCGCGAGATAAATCCGGATGTTCGGGTGCTGCTGGCAAGCGGTTACAGCATTAACGGCGAGGCCGAACAGATCCTGGCCCGGGGCTGCAACGGCTTCCTCCCTAAACCCTTCCGACTTAGAGAACTGGCACAAAAGGTAAGGGAAGTTCTTAACTAAGAAATTGGAATATTCAATTAAGTCCATCTTGATCAATTTAATTAAAGGTATTTGGGGAATAAAACCGATACGGATAATTAGGAAAAATGCTTTTTCTGAGAAGAGTATCGATGAACGAAAAAGAGATAAACAAAACCGAAAATAATATTTTGCTTGCTTTAGAAAAAGAAGTATTCAAAAAGCAATACCTGAAGATGCGCGATAATTATGATAATAAGATCAAAGAATTATCTATTATCAAAGAACTTATGGATTCATTGCGTCTGACAAGTATCAACGATAAAAATGCTCTCTTTCGGGAACAATTAAAAGTTGTAAAAAAGAATACATCTCTGGAACAGATAAGCCTCTTCATTCTGAATGAAGAACTTCAGATGCTCGAACTGGTTGCAACCGCAAATGCGAAAAAAAAATCTTCTTTGGAATATACGCAGTTTCTAAATCTTGATGAAGGAACACCGGGAATCGCCTTTTCATTAAAGAAACCGATTATCATCAATGATGTGCAGGAATCCGGCAGCCGTGAAGAAAAGATGCGTGTTCAAGGGCAGTCTTTACTGTGCGTTCCTGTTATGGATGGCAGTAAAGTTATTGGCATTTTGGAGCTGACTCATAGAATGAAGAATAAATTTGACCAGAATCAGGTCAACTTTTTCAGTCTTGTAGCCAATCAGATTAGTACCGCAGTTGTTTTGTTCCGGTTATACGCTCAGATGCTCAAGGAAGAAAGCAGACGCTTTCTCTTGAGCCGCTTTTTCTCCAAAACCATTACGGAAGAGATTTTGGGCAAGAAAGGCTTTATACAATTAGGTGGAGAAAGAAAGAAGGCAACTATTGTTTTTGTCGATATTCATGGTTTTACATCTATTTCCGAACGCCTCGATCAGGAAGAAGTCGTTGAGATTCTTAATGCCTTTTTCTCTCATATGACGCCGATCATCTTTAAGAACAACGGTACTCTTGATAAACTGATGGGCGATGGAATGATGGCGATTTTCGGAGCGCCTATTTCCAACGATGATGATGCGGTGCGGGCTGTACGTACGGTTATAGAGATGATTACGGTGCTCAAACTCTTTAATGAGCAGCATAGCGAAAGAGGTTGGCCGCGGCTTAGTGTAGGTATTGGTGTGAACGCCGGTGAAGTCGTCGCCGGATATATAGGGTCTGAGGATCACTTGAATTATACTGTTATCGGTGATGCCGTGAATACGGCGCAAAGGCTTCAGTCAATTGCTTCGGAGGACGAAATAATAATTTCAAAAGCCGTAAAGGATGCGATCGGCGACAAAATTTCGGAAGTGGACGGTTTGAAGGGGCTGACACCTCTTCCTTCCCAGAAGGTGAAGGGTAAGAAAAATGAGATTGATGTCTTCCGGGTTGAAATCTGACAGATTGCTGTCTAACAAAATCGGCTGTCAATCATTATATCGGGGCCGATTCTTTTTATTTTTTGAAAGGACAGTTTTTTGGCATGCGCCAGATCAATGATGTCGAGCTTGCCTATGGCTTCGATTCCCTTCCCGATAATTTTCGGGGCAATAATTGTTACCAGGCGGGAAGCTAAATTATCTTTCAAAACAGAAGTGATAATCTGAGAACCTCCTTCTACCAGAATGGAAGATATCCCTCTTGCGGCAAGTATTTTAAATAATTTTTTTAAATCAACTCTGCCCTCTCCGTCGGCATCTGTGGAAATCATCTGTGAACCGTAATCAGCAATAGATTGACATTTTGGATCGTCCGCCGTTTTAGTTGTGGCAATTAAAGTGCCGGCAGCAGAGATGTCTTGAAAAACTTTAGCCTGTAGAGGGACTTTCAGACTGGAATCAACGACGATACGCAAGGGGTTACGGCCGCGGATGTGGCGTACCGTCAGTTCCGGGTTATCTTTGATGACCGTCTGCGCTCCAACTAAAATCGCATCGTGCCGGGCGCGCAACTGGTGAGCAAATTTCAGGGAAGCAGGCGAGCTTATCCATTGTGACTGGCCGTTTGCCGTGGCAATGCGGCCGTCGAATGTTTCTGCATATTTTACAGTAACGAAAGGCATGCCGGTTTCCATATAGTGAAAGAATACTTCATTGAGCCTGCGGCATTCATCTTCTAAAACACCTGCTGCTACTTCAATTCCCCTGCTTTGCAAATAATTTAAACCCTTGCGGGAAACCAGCGGATTCGCGTCTATAGTCCCGACAACAACTTTTCTGAACTTATTTGCAACAATGCTTTCCACACAGGGTGGTGTTTTCCCCGTATGACAACAAGGTTCAAGAGTTACATACAGAGTTGCTCCGGTAGCATCTTCAGAGGCATTTTTTATTGCGTTTACTTCCGCATGCGGACCACCGTACTGTTTGTGGTATCCCTGACCGATAATCCGGCCATTTTTAACAATAACTGCACCGACCAGTGGATTGGGGCTGACGTAACCATTTCCTTTTCGGGCAAGCTTTATTGCTAAATGCATGTAGTATTCATCATTATTCATAGCTTGAAACGAATACCTCATAATTTGCTGAGATGTAAAGATATTTATTGTTGAAATATTCAAGGATATGATAGTGAATGAAGAAAACTGGAGCAAATAAACTATGATTTCAGGTGTGATAGTTAAAAAGTTAAAAGTTATTGCCGATGAGCGTGGCCGACTGATGGAAATGCTGCGCGTTGATGATGATTTTTTCGAAAAATTCGGTCAGGTTTATATGACGACAGCTTATCCGGGAGTTGTAAAAGGCTGGCATTATCATAAGAAGCAAAGCGACAACATGGCCGTGGTTAAGGGAATGATGAAAATTGTTCTCTACGACAGCCGGAAGGAATCAACGACTTTTGGCGAAGTAAATGAAATTATTGCCGGTGTCCATAATCCTGTTCTTGTGCATATCCCTCCTTTTGTCTATCATGGTTTTAAGTGTATATCCGAGGATGAAGCAATAGTCGTCAATGTTCCAACGGAATTGTATAATTATCAAGAACCTGATGAATTTCGGCTGCCGCCGCATGACAATGCCATACCTTATTCCTGGTCGAGAAAAGACGGCTGATTTTTCTTTCGGCCTTTATATTATTCTTGACTTTGATCAAACAGCGATTATAATGCTCCGCAGCTTGAAAAGGGCAAACCGTTTGAAAAGACGGGACGCAAAGTTACTGGCCTAAGTCCTTTTTTACCGGGATAGGGTGGCAGAACTGCCGGGCAAGTCATTTCGAAGTCCTGCATTTCTGTTTAGCAAATCCCAAATATATAATACAAGTAACTGATGTACTCGTAAAAAGTCACAAAACATGCAATTTCGTGACGGCTTTTTTACGAGGCCGTCATAAATAACTTAAGATTGGAAAAAAGCCATGTTATTGTTGGGTGCTTTTGTTTTCGTTTTTGGTGCGGTGATAGGCAGCTTTTTAAATGTTTGCATTTATCGATTGCCTGAACAGCAATCGATTGCAAGACCTCTTTCCCAGTGTCCTAATTGTCATCATCCGATACGTTTTTACGACAACATTCCACTGATCAGTTATTTAATTTTAAAAGGCAAGTGTCGTGACTGTGGTGAAAAAATATCCTGGCGGTATCCTTTGGTGGAATTTATCACTGCCATACTTGCCCTGTTATTATTTGCCGAGTTTTATCTTACCCTTAATTTTCTGATATTTTTTATCTTTACCGCGGTTTTGATTGTTATTACTTTTATTGATCTTGATCATCAGATAATTCCGGATTTATTAACCCTGCCGGGAATCCCCATATTCTTTCTGCTGGCTGTTTTTGTGGTGAAAGTACCGTGGATGGAAGCGGTGATCGGCCTGTTCATCGGCGGTGGTGTTCTTTTGGCGATTGCCCTGGGCTATGAATTTATAACCAAGCGCGAAGGAATGGGCGGCGGAGATATTAAACTCCTGGCAATGATAGGTGGTTTCTTAGGTTGGAAATCATTGATCTTTGTTCTTTTGTTCAGTTCGTTGCTTGGCGCTGTTATAGGTGTTGCCTTAATGCTGATAAAGAAAGAAGATATGAAATATGCGGTTCCCTTCGGTCCTTTTTTGTCGGCTGCAGCGGTAGCTTATTTGTTTTGGGGTGACGCCTTTATGCAATTTCTGATTTTTGGCAGGAGTAATTAATGTTTTTGGTCAAAATCACCGATACACTTCAATGAAAATGACGGTACTTGATACCTGATATTAATAACAGGAAAAAATCACAAAGTTATTTTAGCGCAGCA
>JBDKVD010000217.1:0-4089 GCA_039679325.1 Smithella sp. | reverse complement strand
TTCGGTAAGCTTTGCCGCCGTGGAACTGGCCAAGAAAATATTCGGAACGCTGGCCGGGAAAAAAGTTTTGGTTATCGGCGCGGGGGAGATGGCGGAGTTGACCGTCACCCACCTGATCGGCAACGGCACGGAGGAAATTACCGTTGCCAATCGAACAGTTTTGCAGGCCTCTGCACTGGCGGAAAAATATCACGGCAAAGCCATAGGACTTGCCAACCTTACCGAAGCGCTTTGCGATGCCGACATAGTCATCAGTTCCACCGGTGCGCCGGAGTATATCGTAACGGAGGAAATGGTCCGTCAGTGTCTGCGCAAACGCAAAAACCGCCTGCTGTTTTTAATTGATATCGCCGTACCCCGCGACATTGATCCTGCGGCGGATGATATCGGCAATGTTTATCTGTATAATATCGACAACTTGCAGGATATTGTCGATGAAAATATAAAAAATCGCCACCGGGAGGCGCTCAAGGCGGAAGAAATCGTTGCGGAAGAGATGGCCCAGTACAGCAAGTGGCTCAAAGAATTGAAAGTTGTGCCGACAATTGTTTCGCTGCGCAATAAGGCCGAAAGTATTGTAAAGATGGAAATGGTAAAAGCCCAGAGCTGGATGTCGAAGTTCGAAAACGGCGACCGGGAAAAAGTAGAAGCGCTGGTAAACGGCATCGTCAATAAGATTCTGCACGCACCGGTGGTGGTAATGAAGGAAGAAAGCGCCGAGTATAATTCTCAGGATATTGTCGCTGCAGTGCGTCAGCTCTTCCGGCTGGACGATTGATGCCCTTGTAAAAAGGCCGGATGCTGCGTTGCGCATCATCCTTCGTCACTGCGGCGTACGTTAAGTACGTCTCATTCCTCAGGATTCGCGTGCCTTGCCTGCGGCCTTTTTACAAGGGCATCCGTTAATTGCTGGTTTATGACTTTTACGAGTTCATCAACGATTGAAAGGTAGAGAATGAATATTAAAATTGGAACACGCGGCAGCAAACTGGCTCTGGTACAGGCAAACACTGTCGTAGAAAGTTTAAAGAAAACAGCTCCGGAAGTAAACGCCGAGATTTGCGTGATTAAAACCAGCGGGGATATTATGCAGGATGTATCCTTGCTCAAAATCGGCGGCCAGGGTGCTTTTGTCAAGGAAATCGAAGATGCACTACTTTCGGGGGACATCGATCTTGCTGTGCACAGTATGAAGGATGTTCCCGGAGAAACGCCGGCAGGTCTGATATTTGCAGCCATTTTACCGCGGGAAGATGTCCGTGATATTCTGGTAGCCCGAGACAACATTAAAATCGAATTTATGCCCAGGGAGGCAAAAATAGGCACGGGGTCGCTGCGGCGCGGCGCTCAGCTTCAGGCACTGCTGCCCGATGTAACCATTGTGCCGTTGCGCGGCAATATAGATACGCGCCTGAATAAGATTGAAACGGAAAACCTCAACGGCGTTATCCTGGCTGCAGCGGGGATGAAGAGGCTGGGATACGGCGCTAAAATAGCGCAGTATCTGCCCGTCGAATTTATGCTGCCTGCGGTAGGACAGGGTGCGATTGGTTTGCAGATACGGGAAGCGGATTTTGCTTTGGCCGGGATTTTGGCTAAACTTAACCACGCGCCGACTGCCGCGGAAATTGCCGCCGAGCGCTCCTACTTGAAAGCATTAGGCGGGGGGTGCCGTCTGCCGATTGCGGCGTATTGCAAACTGGAAGGTGCACAACTTTCGCTGGATGGTCTGGTGGCCGCTCCGGACGGCGCTGCTGTGATTCGGGACAGAGTTCGAGGCGCTGTGGAAGAAGCGGAGGAACTAGGCACAAGGTTGGCCGCAATAATTATGGAAAGAGGCGGTAAAAAACTGCTGAATTTAGTGCAACAAGAATAGAGGAATACCAATGTCAAAACCAGGAAAAGTCTATATAATCGGTGCGGGACCGGGGGATGCGGGATTGATCACGCTCAAAGGGGTGGAATGTCTGCGTCAGGCGGACGTAGTTGTCTATGATCACCTTGTCAATGAAGAGCTGTTAAAATATACCAAAGCCAATGTCCGCTTTATTTATGCCGGGAAAAAAGGCGGCGATCATACTTTACCCCAGAAAGAGATCAACAGAATATTGGCGGAGGAAGCACTGAACGGCAACATTGTTGCCCGCCTGAAGGGCGGCGATCCCTTTATCTTCGGACGCGGGGGTGAAGAGGCGGAAACACTGGTTTCCCATGAGGTGCCTTTTGAGATAATCCCCGGAGTTACTTCCGCCATAGCTGTTCCTGCTTATGCAGGCATTCCGCTGACTCACCGCGGCCTGACTTCTACGGTGGCCTTTATTACCGGCCATGAAGATCCGACCAAAGAAAAAAGCGATATTGACTGGCGGGCATTGGCCGGCATCGGAACACTGGTTTTTCTCATGGGGGTAAAGAACATCTATCACATTACGGAATCGTTGATCGCCCAGGGTAAATCACCTTCGACACCGGCTGCTTTGATCCGCTGGGGAACAACACCGAGGCAGGAAATCCTCGCCGGCACACTGGGCACAATTGTCGATCTGGCGCAGGCCAATGGTTTTGCCCCGCCCGCAATTCTCGTTGTGGGAAAAGTTGTTGATCTGCGTGAGACTTTGCAATGGTTCGATGTAAAACCTCTTTTCGGCAAAGGAGTTGTCATTACCCGTCCTGAGCGTCAGGCCGACGATCTGGCGCGCCTGCTGAAAAAAGAAGGCGCACATGTTATTAACTTCCCCACTATAAAAATAATTCCTCCACAGGATTGGAGCAGCCTGGACAACGCCTTAAATAAACTGGATACCTACAACTGGATAATATTTACCAGCGCCAATGGTGTGCATTATTTCTTTGAGCGTCTTTGGGAATTGAATAAAGATGTTCGGGAATTGAAAGGCATTAAAATCTGCTGTATAGGACCGGCAACGGCGGCGCAAGTGACAAAAAGGGGAATTAAAGTTGACCTTGTTCCCGAAGATTATATATCTGAAGGCATTCTCAAGTCACTTGCCGCACAGAATTTGCAGGAACAAAAAATATTGATTCCACGGGCGGCTCAGGCCCGCGATGTCCTTCCCGAAGGATTGGGGGAAATGGGCGCCGTGGTGGATGTCGTAACAGCCTATGAAACGGTAAATTCGGGAAAGAAAAAAGAGGAATTGCTGGAACTTCTTAACGATGAGCGCATAGATATAATTACTTTTACCAGCTCTTCGACTGTCACCAACTTTCTGGAAATCATGGGCAAAGATTTCGCTTTGCCGTCGCGCGTCCAGATCGCCTGCATCGGACCGGTTACGGAGGCAACGGCACGCAAAGCCGGTTTTTCTGTGGACATTCAACAGGAAAAATATACAATGGAAGGGCTGGTGCAGTCTTTGGTTCTTCATTTTAAAAGCGATCAAAAGTAAAACAGCGGAAAGAAGGGATGATTAATGATTGGCATTTCCAAATTATATTGCGGGGCGGTGGAACCGTCCGACGTGTTGCGCTACGGCAGGCAATCCGGCCAACTTCCTTCGCATCTGCTGCAATTTTCAGCGGATAAAAAACCGGTGGTTGTCTGGAACATGACACGCCGCTGCAATCTGAAATGTATTCACTGCTACTCCAATTCCGCCGATGTTGACTATCCTGACGAGCTGACCACGGAAGAAGGCAAAAAACTAATTGCCGATCTGGCGGCTTTCGGCTCTCCGGTAGTGTTATTTTCCGGCGGCGAGCCGCTAATGCGGCAGGACCTGTTTGAGCTGGCGCAGTATGCCACAGACAAGGGCATGCGGGCGGTTATATCCACCAACGGTACGCTCATAACGGAAGAGGTGGCGGCCAAACTTAAAGAAATCGGCCTGTCCTATGTCGGAGTCAGTCTCGACGGCCTGGAAAAAACGCATGACCGTTTCCGGGGCAAGAAGGGAGCCTTCGCTGCAGCCATCGAAGGCATTCGCAATTGCCGCAAAGCGGGGGTCAAAGTGGGTATCCGCTTTACCGTCAACAAACACAATCTCCCCGATGTGCCCGCTATGTTTGAACTCCTCAGAAAAGAAAAAATTGAAAGGATGTGCTTCTATCATCTGGTTTATACGGGTC
>JBDKVD010000216.1:0-5218 GCA_039679325.1 Smithella sp. | reverse complement strand
CAATTATGAATTCGGGAGATACAGCGTGGGTTTTAATGTCCTCGGCGCTGGTATTGCTGATGACCATGCCAGGGTTGGCATTCTTTTACGGAGGACTGGTTCGCCGGAAAAACGTCCTTTCCATCTTAATGCAGTGTTTCATTATCCTGTGCGTAATCAGTCTGCAGTGGGTATTGTTCGGTTATTCTCTGGCCTTCGGCCCTGATTTTCACGGAATAATCGGTGATTTGAGTTGGGCCGGTCTGAATGGTGTAGGCGTTATGCCGAATAAAGACTACGCCGCAACTATTCCGCACAATGTATTTATGATCTTCCAAATGATGTTCGCCGTCATTACACCGGCTTTGATTATCGGTGCTTACGCCGAAAGAGTCAAATTTTCAGCTTTCTTACTATTCACTGTTCTCTGGGCGACTTTTGTTTATGATCCTCTGGCACACTGGGTTTGGGGAACAGGCGGCTGGCTGAAATCTATGGGGGGACTCGATTATGCCGGCGGTATTGTTGTTCATGTCAGTTCCGGTATTTCGGCTCTGGTTTTAGCTTTGATGCTGGGCAAAAGGATTGGCTACAACCATAGGCCTATTCGTCCGCACAATTTACCTTTTACCGTTCTGGGAGCCGCCCTTTTATGGTTCGGCTGGTTCGGATTTAACGCGGGCAGCGCCCTGGCCGCGGACGGCATAGCCGGCAATGCTTTTTTAACAACCAACACCGCAACCGCCGCCGCCGGCTTAGCATGGGCACTTATTGAATGGTGGCACAACGGAACACCGACAGTTCTGGGTGTGGCGACAGGCGCCGTGGCGGGACTGGTTGCTATTACTCCGGCCTGCGGCTTCGTCAATCCCATGAATGCTATGTTCATCGGCATAATTGTCGCGATAGTTTGCTATATTGCCGTCGCGATCATTAAAGGTAAACTCGGCTATGACGATTCACTGGATGCTTTCGGCGTGCACGGTGTCGGCGGAACAGTTGGAACCATCGCCACCGGTTTTTTTGCGGAGAAAGCCGTCAATGCTGCAGGAGCGGACGGACTTCTTTTCGGCAGTGCGCATCAATTACTCGTTCAAAGCATAATGTGGATTGCCGCAGCTCTCTTCGCTGTTGTGATGACTTTCATCATCTATAAAATTGTTGATGCGGTCATCGGCATGAGAGTTGAAGAGAAAAATGAAATCGTCGGGCTGGATTTGACTCAGCAGAGCGAAGCCGCTTACACTGTGATCGAATAGGAGGGAACCGTCATGAAATTAGTAACTGCTATTATACAGCCGCATAAGCTGGAATCTGTTAAAAAAGAGTTGGAGGCCGTGGACGTAAATTTAATGACCGTCACCAATGTAGTAGGTCAGGGTAGACAAAAAGGCGTCACGGAAATCTATCGTGGTGCAAAAGAGGCAGGTGGTCTGCTCAATAAAATAAGATTGGATATTGCCGTCAATGATGAATTCATGGAACCGACAATTTCCGCAATTTCCAAAGGCGCACATACCGGCTCCGTCGGAGACGGCAAGATTTTTGTGGTTGATCTTGTGGAGTGCGTTCGCATCAGCAACGCTGAGCGGGGTGGAAAAGCCATAGGGTGAGGTAAGCTTATGGGCGGGGATAAAGCCTGCGGCAAAGAAAATTTATTGGATCGTTTTTTGAGCGACTGTGAAAAAATAGTCATCATGCATGTTCTGACAAAAACGAAGGGCAATCAATCAGCCGCGGCCCGGTTGCTGGGAACAACGAAAAACGTCCTGATACATAAGATTCATAAATACGGGATTGATTGCGAACAATACAGGTAAAAAGTGGTAGCAGAAAATTTGATGCTGCTGCAATTTTTCCCCCAAAAATTGCAGCAGCATTCCGTGCAATAAGCTCCGGATGATTTATTCAACATAAATACCTTTTTCTTCCGTCGATTGATCGCAGTGTAACGCCAGGTTGCATTTCAGGCACAATGACAATCATTCATAGAGTTTGACCATAATAAAAGTCAGTTAAATAAAGAACAATTTTGAAACATAATTTGCATTGGGCAGCAACAAGCCGTATAATCTATAAAAAAATAATCGCAAACAGGTAATGTCATGGATTATTTAAATTTATTTCTTGATATCGGCCAGCTGGACTGGGTATTTAAAGGAAGTTCCAGCATTGAGACCCTGCTCGGTAATATCGTTGCCATGGTAGCGAAGTATATGCGCGCAGATGTCTGTTCCATTTATATTCACGATGACGTTAAGGGCAAATTAGTGCTGCGTGCAAATACCGGTTTTCAGCCGCATGTCGTCGGGGAAATAAGTCTCAAGCCCGGAGAAGGAATAGTAGGTACAGTCTTTGAGAAAAACGAACCGGTCTGTATCTCCGACGGTTTTACTCATCCCAATTTCCGCTATTTTAAGGGAACCGGGGAAGAGCGCTATAAAGCATTTCTGGCCGTGCCCATTGTCAGCGGCGAAAACCCCGTCGGCGTCCTCACACTGCAACGCCAGGAAAACAACCGTTTTGAGGACAGCGATATTAAGGCGCTGCAAATCGTCGCCTCTCAGCTTGCAACCGTATTTGAAAATATCAGGATGATAATTTCTCTGCAGCAAACAGCGCCGTCGGAGATTACCCGCGAAAAAAAAGAACAGCTCGAAAGGGTCTTCCTGAAAGGCAAGGCAGCGTCACGGGGCTATGCCTATGCAAAAGCGGTACTGGCTGTGGGAGATGAACGGTTCCATGAAATAGCAGCGCATACATTCGAAGATAAGTATGATTTAAGCGCTTTACAAAAAGCGCTCAAGAAGACGGAAAACGAACTTATTTCATTGCAAAAGGCCGTGGAGGACAAATTAAGTGACGCCGCCTCTATGATATTTAATGCTCATCTGCTCATCTTGAAAGATAAGAGCTTTATTGCCGCTATGACCGCACCCGTGCAGAAAGGAAAAAACGCCCCCGAGGCTGTAATCGCCACCGGTCAGAAATATATTAATCTGTTTTCCGCCAGTCCCAACCCTTATATAAGAGAAAAGGTTCATGATATTGAAGATCTGGTAACCAGGATCATTAAAAACCTCGCCGGCAAGGAAGCCAAACTGCCGCCGGTACGCCGCAGGATAGCAGTTGCCGCCGATCTGTATCCATCCGACCTGCTGAAACTTTCTTCGGAAGGAGTCAAAGGCATCGTACTTTTAAGCGGAGGAGTCACCTCGCATGTCTCCATTCTTGCCCGCTCTCTGCAGATACCAATGGTCATCGTCAATGATCCTGTTGCCGGCAATATTTCCGATGGAGACCACATCCTCATTGACGGTGAAATCGGCAATATCTTTATTAACCCGGCCAAAGATGTAGTGAAAGAATTTAAAGATCGTATCGATGAACAAACGGCGGGGAGCGCGCCGCCCGTTATGAAGAAGATCACACAGACAAAAGACGGCGTGCGCATTAAGTTAAAAGCAAACATTAATCTCCTGAAAGATCTGGAGTTGCTGCAACAGTTGCCGTGTGACGGTATCGGGCTGTACCGCTCCGAGTTCCCATTCATCATCCGCCAGAATTTTCCTACCGAGGAGGAGCAGTTTTTTGTCTACCGTAAACTTGTAGAAGGCACTCCCTCCAAAGATATTACATTTCGCACTCTCGATATCGGCGGCGACAAAATGCCCGCCTACTGGGAACCGGTGAACAAGGAAAATCCTTTCCTGGGGCTGCGCTCCATCAGGTTTTCCCTGAAGCACCAGGACATCTTCACCCAGCAGGTCAGGGCTATTCTGCGCGCCGGTGCGGAGAGCGAACTCAAAATCATGTTCCCCATGATCTTCTCCCTGGATGAGTTCCTGCAGGCAAAAGATATTGTGCTGGAGTGCGTCAAAGCGCTGGAGAAATCAGGCGTCGTCGTGAACACCCATCCCAGCATCGGCATGATGGTTGAAGTTCCGGCGGTGATCGAAATCATCGAGGAATTCGCCCAGGTTGTCGATTTCTTCTCTATCGGGACCAATGACCTTGTCCAATACATGCTGGCCGTCGACCGGACAAACGAAGATGTGGCGGAGTATTACATTCCCCATCATCCGGCTGTCCTGAGGGCGATTAAGCGCGTTGTCGATGCTGCAAACGCAGCGGGAAAGGAAGTATCAATTTGCGGCGATATGGCCCAGAAGGCCGGTTACCTGCAATTCCTTATCGGATGCGGCATTCGTACTTTGAGTATGAACCCCATCTACTTTGCTGAAAATCAGAAAATAATCGGCGAGATTGAGGTGGCGCAGGCCGAGGCTTTGACCCGGCGACTGCTTGCATCAGGCGACATCAAAATTATTGAAAACGAATTATTTCCTTCTTGAACATATCCGTGATGGACTCGTAAAAAGGCCGCAGGCAAGGAATTGAATTAATTCCAACTGGGACTATTCAGTTTCTTTGTTGTCGTCTATCCGTGATACCAAAATCTTGTCGACACGTCTGCCATCCATATCAACAACTTCGATTCTTAGCCCTTCCCATGTAAAATAATGTCCTTCCGAAGGCACAACCTCAAGTTTCGCCATTACGAAACCGCCCACAGTGTTAATTCCCGCGTGCTCTTTGTCACTCAGTCCTGTAATTTCCATGTAATCCATGAACTCATCCAGAGGCAGACTTCCGGATATGAGTAATGATCCATCCTCCCGTTTCACAATATCTTTTTCACCGTCAACTTCATCTTCGACATCTTCAAATACAGAGCGCAAAATATCGCTGAAAGTAACGAGTCCCTGGATTGTGCCATACTCATCCACCACAAAGGCGATGTGCATTTTTGATTTCTTGAATAATTCCATCACCTTTACAGCGGGTGTTGTCTCTAAAACAAAAAGGGGGGTGCGGCAAATTTTCTTCAGATCAAAAGGCTTTCCCTCCATAGCAAGTGAAAGCAACTCTTTTCCCCTGATGATTCCAACAGCATCGTCGAGCGTATCTCGTGCCACGGGATACGCTGAGTATCTATGCTGTGCGATTTTGTGCTTTGTTTCCTCTTCGTTTTCATTAAGGTCGAGCCAGATAATATCTACTCTCGGAGTCATCAAGATTGATACACGACGATCTGCCAGGCGAAAAACTCGCTCGATTGTATCCTGTTCAAACTCTTCAAAAGTCCCATCCTGTGTTCCTTTGTCAATTAACAATTTTATTTCTTCTTCCGTTACGGTTGATTCCGGGGAAGGTTTAAAGTGAAAAATACGAAGCA
>JBDKVD010000215.1:0-1842 GCA_039679325.1 Smithella sp. | reverse complement strand
GCAAATTTATATCCCGATCCGTCTGCTCGAATATTTTCTCCCAGGTCATATTTGTTCCCAGCATTCCGTTATAAAAATCGGCGTAAATTTCCTGCGAGGCGGGGTTGATGTAAATATCCGTATCCTTGCGGTTGCCGGAATCAGGATTGAAAACATCGACCCAGGGCAGCTTGCAAAGCCCCAGATTATCGTTGCCCAGACGGACGCGCGGATAGGTGATTAATGCCTTGGCCTTTGTTTCAAAGGTGGGAAAAGCACCCAGTAAATCCACCTTGACCAGCCAGGCGGCGGCATGATGCGCTCCGATATCACTGGCCGCCGCGTAAGATGCCTGCATCGATAAAGACCGGTGGGTGCGGTAAAGAGAGAAGGGAAGTCCCTTGGTTTGCATGGCAAATTGTTCAAGATCTTTTTGAGGATCAGGTTTTCCTGTCCTGGCGGCGTATTTGGCGGCGATCCAGGCTTTCAACTCAACCATGCTTCTGCCGGCAACCTGTGCCAGCGCGGTTTCTCCACGGGCCAGCTGATGGATAAACGCCAGGGCGGCCTGTTCATCCCCCCAGTTGAGTGTAAAACCGTCCGCGTCTTCGGCAGTCAGATATTTTCTCTGGTAGCATTCCATTAAAAAAGCCATAATAACGGCCATAGTAATGGTATCGATGCCGTAATTGTCGCAGTGCCAGTTGGCTTCCATAATAAATTCGGGATTCCAAACGCCCAGGTTGGATCCGAATCCGGCAGCCGTTTCATATTCAGGTCCGTCTACCCATACCTCTTTTCCTTTATGTTCGCCGGAGGCCAACTTTACCCAGCCGCCTTTAGTGCAGCGCAGATTGCAGCCGGGGAAGCAGCCGTCCATACCACGGTGATCGAAAAGATGCTCCGAGTAAAATTTACCGCAGATTTGCCCCGCCTGGGGATCAGACCCGAATTGATAATTTTTTACCGGCAGCGACTTGTATTCATCCTTGTTCATAAAAGAGATCAGGCCTGCCGAACCTTTACGGTACATCTGGAGTGATTGCGGGTCGACCTCCTTGACGATTTTATGGAGCTTTAATCCCGCCTGTTTTACCTTATCCCAATCCGCTGCGCCATAAGGGTTGTCGCCATGCGGATAAGTAGCAAGGACAACGACAGCCCGAATATTCTTGTGCATCATGACCGAGCCCAAACCAGTGCGTCCTGCCTGTTTTGTCCGGAAAAGACCTTTTGTTCCATGCACCGGTTTAGCCGCGTCAAAATAATGGCTATTGATGCATCCATAGTTCGTTATTGCCGCCCCCAAACCTGTTGTTAAAAAAACAATATTCTTCTTATCATGACCTCTCTGCACGAATTGCTCGATAATAGCCCGCTCCAGATCAAATACCTGATCAATTGCCGGCGCATCGATTATGGATATGTCACCCCGGAAACTATCGATGACGATCATGACGTTTTTTTCAGCAATGCCTGTGATTTCCAGAGCATCGAAGCCGGCGTATTTAAGGTAAGCGCCGAAATGGCCGCCGAAATTGGAAACGCCGGGAATGTGAGTGAGAGGCGACAAAGATACCGCCATGCACTTGCTTGTTCCCGGAAACTGCGGAACGCCACCAAGCGGTCCCGGCGCAAAAATCAATGGATTTTCCGGAGAGTTAGCGGTTGTTTCAGCAGTTATCCTCCGATGCAGCAGATATAGCCCCATACCCCTGCCGCCGATGAAAAAATCACGAATCTCCTGCGTCAGCGGTTCAATGTCAATAGTGCTTTTCCCCAGATCTATCGATAAAATTTGATTGGCATATCCATGATTAAGCGGTGTTTTTGTGTACTTCATTTCCAGTTTCCTTCCGGCTT
>JBDKVD010000214.1:0-8938 GCA_039679325.1 Smithella sp. | reverse complement strand
ATAATTGTTTTTTAGACGACAGGTTTCCGCCATAATCATCAAGGGAAAGGTCGAATTTGGATTCCTGGCCAGGCATTTTTTTGCGTAATATTGAGCTTCGTTAATTTTCCCGTCTTTAAGTAATATAAGACTGTATAACTCCATTAATTGAAAATTAGTGGGGTATTTTTTCAATTTATCTTCGATAATCTGTCCGGCTTCCTGAATATTGTTTTGCCGCATTTTTATTTTAGCAATGTAGATCGTATTAGCAATATATTCCGGTAAAACCACCAAAGATCTTTGGAAAAATTTTAGAGCAAGATTGTCATTCATTTCTCTGAAATAAAGCAGCCCCGAATTAAATTCCTGAATAGCCAGAGCCTGTTTGCTGCCGAAGTTGTTTAAAGCGATAGCTTTCTCGTATTCCAACAGTGCTTTATCATTCATGTAACTGTTATAGTATATTCTGCCCAGATTTGAGTGTGGCCTGCTTAAACGGGGAGATTTATCGATGTTGTCAACCCACAAAAGTAAATCATCGGAAAGAATTCTGTTGCGCTGATAAGTGTTGTCTCCGGCTGCGACCAATATGATAACTATTGCCGTCGCAACAAATATCTGAATAAACTTTTTATAAGAAAAATAATCGATGGCATAAATTATAAATTCCGCTGCCGGAACAAAGAGAAGCATCGCCGGTAAATAATTACGGTGCTCATAAATTAATTCCAGATTGAATATGGTTCCCTCAATAAGGTGGTTTAAGAAATAAAAGATGATACAAAAGGAAAGAAGGGGACGTTTTTTGGCAAAGTAAATTGCAAATCCGCAAGCCGCCAGGATTAATAAAATTGCCGGAAGCGTCGTCCACGGCTGGAACAGCGACCGCGAAATTTCTATATCATAAAGCAGAGTTAAGCGGGAATTAATCGGGTAAAATAAAAGAGATAAATAAAAAATTATCACCCGCGGTTCGGTCAAAAGACGTTCACCCATGGTAAAGTCACGCAGTTCCCATCCACCAAAAGCATTGGAGAGACCACCTGTATAAATTAAGCCGAAAAGTAAAATAACAATAGCGGGCAGTATTATAAACTTAAAAAATTTGCTGATATTATCTCTGCTGACGCCTTGAATTAAAAGCAACTCAAATAATAATATGCTTACCGGAAGCATGACGGAATTTTCCTTGGAAAGCACAGATGCAAATCCGGCAACACAACAGAGAATAAAAAAGACTATAGATGACGACAACTTTTCGGCTTGTCGTCCTTTGAGATAAAAATACATGGACATGATGTAAAACATGCCGGCCATCGAAGCCATTCGCTGGACTATGTAAGTAACTGAGGTGACAAAAACGGGATTGATTGCCCAGAAAAATGTCGCCAGCAACGCCACCGGGTAAGCGATATTTTCATAGCGATCTTTGAGCAGAGGGAGCTTCAGCGAATTGTAAATGAATAAAAACAGAAATAAGGCCGCAAGGTAATGAATCGTGAAATTAACAACATGATAGCCGAATACATTTGTCCCATCAAAATAGTAATTTAAGGCAAAACTCAAATATGACAACGGCCGTGATGGATTCTTCTGTTCTAATCCGTATATGCAATGCTTTATATTACTCCAGGAAAAATCTTTTATTTGTATATACGGATTGCTCGCAATGTTCGCAAAGTCATCAAAATGCCAGTCTCCGTAAAAGCTGTTGGAATAAACGGCAAATAAAATGACCAGCAGCGAAGCAAATGTGAAAGCATATTTTCTGCCCTCCGGATATTTCCATTTTAAAGGCAGTGTAAATCCATTTTCCCGAGATATCATTTTCTTCTATTCAATGCTTTCAATTTAATAAGAATTTCATTGTTTCTTTATTAAAATAACGGATTGTTTTTTTGTTGCATAACGATCCAAAAGGAAAAAAAAGGAAGCAAGAAATATTTCGGTAACCGTAACAATAATCCGGGTAAGAATTGTTGCAAAAATTACTACCGGCTTGGAGATTAATGCAGGTAGAATCAGAAAAACAATGCCTTCACGAACACCAATTCCGGCCGGGGCAAAGATCGCCGCAACCCCGATAAGAGATGCTATATAATAAACACTGGTTATTATCAAAAAGTAATTCCAGCCGATGGAATAAAAACAATTGAAAGCAAAAAAAAGCCCGAGACCGTAAGGTAAACCGACGAGCATATTGGCACCCACAAGTTTAAGCAGGAAGCCATAGGAAGGTAAGTGATTCAACGGTGTGCGTTTTATCAGCCGGAAGGCCAGATTGGACAACTTTTGCAGTACCGGAGGATATAGAATTAACAGAAAAATTAATGCCGAACTCAAGGCAATCCAGCGCATGGAATCCGATGCTAATTCCGGAATAAAGGCAATTGATAATAAAACCAGCAGACAGGATGCAGCCATAGTGGTTATGAATTCCACACCGGTTGCCACAGCAATAGTACTTTTGGGAACTTCCGAGTGAATGTCCATACGAATCAGCAAAAGTCCGATTTTACCGGGCACATATTTGCCCAGCTGCGAAAGGCTCCAGGCGTTTGCTGCAGAAAGAAAAGAGAATTTTATACCGAAAGAACGGGCTAAATAAATCCAGATGGTTAAATGAATTAAATAGGCAATTACGGTGAAAAAAAAACTCAAAAAAAGATATGACCAATTGATCTGATAGTCAAAGCCTGTCAGATCATTAACTGCATTGTAAATATAATAGAAGACACCCAATAGAACAATTATAAAGAGTATTCGGCTGTACCAGAGCTTTCCGTGGGAAGAATTATGATGAGTTTCAGTGTCCATAGTTGCTTTCTTTTTTTACGCAATTCTTGATTTTATACGGCGTTATTTTTTTCAATTAAATAGAATGACCACAAGGTGGGTAATTTTTTATCTCTTAATAAACCGTCCATAAGAGTTAATCCGTGAAAAAAAACATTTGTCCAGTTCCGTGGAAGAGTTTTGGATACTAAATAAATTAAGAGAAAGAAAAATGTTGTTGCCGGAATACGTTCTTCCCGGATAACGAGGCCGCCGGCTTGATTAACTACAGAGTTGATCTCTCCAGAACTGAAACATTTTCCACCGGTATTAATTCTACTGTTTTTCTTCAACAGTTTCGTCAGCCCGCAACCTGTTTGAAATATTATTCCGGATTCGTCCGGCTCGATCAGAATTATTTTTCCGTTGGGATTCAAATGGGCAAATAAACCGGAAATTGAATTTATTAATTTATTTTCCGGCAGATACATCAGCACTGTGACAACAATAATAAAATCAAAGGTTCCTACTTCCGGTGGAATTGCATCCACAGCTCCGATGAACGCGTCTCTTTTGGTAATATCACGATATAATTTTACATAATTCGGACTGATATCCATGCCGCTGATCTGCGCTTGCGGGAACTTTTTTACCAGAGGCAATGATAATCGGCCGTAACCGCAGCCGATATCAAGAATCCGCATCGTAGTTTTATGGTCTTTCAGGCATTCTAAAATAAAGTTGAGATGGGCGGCATGAAAATGTTCATTGGCCGCGTCCGGCATACCCTGAAAAAGAACGCTTTTAAGCGTCGCGCCGTAACCGATACTTCTTTTCTCCCAGACAAAAGAATCGCTTTTAACCGGATGATTATTTCTTTCCTTGGCGTTGTTCGAGGGCACGAATCATATCTCCGGATAATTTAAAGGTGAAAGTAGTCACTTAAAGCGTCAATAATAAAATCTACTTGCTCATTAGTAATGCCGACATAGATGGGCAGGGTCAGTTCATGCGCTGCTATATATTCCGTCAACTGCATGTCTTGAGCTTCAAAATGCTGCCGGTGAAAACTGAAACTGTGAACAGGAGGATAATGAATGCTGGTTTGGATACCCCGCTCGCGAAGATAAGTCATTAAATGATGACGGTCAACCGAGTCATCAAGAAGAACAGGAAATATATGATAATTCGCTTCTTCATCCTGACGTTCGGCAAATGGTATTTTTATTTCTTTTAATTTCTTCAATCCGTTTTTATAACGCAGGGCAGCCTGCCGGCGAGAGCTGTTGCCTTCCTCCAGCTTTTTTAACTGGACTCTTCCTAAGGCGGCATGAATTTCATCCAGACGATAATTATAACCGAGAGCGGTGATGTCGTAGCTGAAAGCATGGCCGCGATGACGGTCAACCGTACCACTGGTCATCCCGTGGGAACGAATATTTTTAATCTGTTGGGCATATTCGTCATTGTTTGTGCAGATCATGCCTCCTTCACCGGTAGAAATATTCTTATTGGAGAAAAAGGAAAAACAGGAAATATTCCCGATTGCTCCCAGTATACTTCCCCGGTATATTGAACCGGGAGCATGAGCGGCGTCTTCAATTACAGCAATTTTATGCGACTCGGCTATTTTTAGAATTTCTTCCATCCGGCAGGCAAAACCTCCATAATGCATAACCACAATGCCTTTTGTCCGCGGGGTTATTTTTTGACGGATAGCATCCGGTGAGATCGTCCAGTCATCCTTTGATGTAATATCGGCAAACACCGGAAGTCCGCCGGCATAGATAACGGCATTTACTGTGGCGGCAAAAGTAAGTGATGGACAGATAACTTCAAAACCCGGTTGCACACCTGCGGCAACATTGGCCAGATGAAGCGCTGCTGTACAACTGCTTACGGCCAGGGCATGTTTGACGCCACAGAAATCCGCAAATTCATGCTCAAAAGCGTTGATTTCCTCTCCCATCGTCAACCATTTCCTGCGTAAAACACGTAAAACGGCTTCTTCTTCTTCATGGTCGTAATTAAGATCGAAAAGAGGAATTACCTGTTTGGAATCTTTCATAAGAAGTCCTTAATTTTTTCGTAATCTTCTATTGCCTGCTCGTAATCGTCAGGTCTGCCGATGTCCATCCAATATCCATCATAAGGATGGCAATGTATTTTCTTTCCGTCCGCCAAAACTCTGTGAACAAGGTCTGGAAAATCAAAATGTCCTTCTTCGGGAATGTAAGAGACTATCCGCCGGGACAGAATATAAATTCCCATGCTGACATTGAATTCGTAAGACGGTTTTTCCGAAAATTTTGTCAAAAGCTGATTTTTGTCGAATTCCAGCGTGCCGTAATTTACATCCTGTCTGCGTTTGTGGGTGGCTATAGTTAAATCGGCGTTGTTCGCCCTGTGCAGAAGAAAAAGCTTCCGGTAACTGATGTCGGTAAGAATATCGCCGTTCATCATCAAGAACGCATCATCCAGATCTATAATATGGCGGATGGGCGCTGCAGTTCCCAGCGGTTCTTTTTCAATATAATAGTCGATCTGAATACCCCATTTTTCCCCGTTGCCGAAAAATGCCATAAAAAGATCTTTCTGATGACCTATAGCGAGAGTTATCTTTTTAAATCCATTTTTTTTCAGCTGTTTAACAACAACTTCTAAAATAGGACAATCTCCAACGGGCATAAGCGGCTTTGGCAAAACTGTAGTATATGGTTTTAAGCGGGTGCCTTTACCCCCGGCGAGTATTATTGCCTGCATTTTTAACACCTATTTGATGTAGAGTTCCGGTTTGTAATAATTAATGTTTTGTTTAATCCAATCAATCGTTTGAAGAAGTCCCTGTTCCAGGGAATATCGGGGAAGCCATTTAGTATTCTTCATAATTTTGCTGTTGTCGCAAAAAAGACGCCTTACTTCACTTGAAGCCGGGCGTTTGCGTTCCGATGAAGCCTGCAATTTAATTTTGACATTGCAAAGGCGGGCGATTGCCAGGGCCAATTCTTTTATGGATATTTCGGCACCGTTGCCGATGTTGGTCACTTGACCGTTGAGTTTTGTCGTTTTTGCAATATTGATAAAACCTTCTACTGTATCATTAACAAATGTCAGATCACGGGTCGGTGTTATGTTGCCTAAGCTCAAGACAGTTTTTCCCGACAATATTTGACTGATGATGGTCGGAATAATCGCTCGTGATGATTGACGGGGACCATATGTGTTAAAGGGCCGGGCAATTTTTACCGGTAGCTGAAAAGAAAGCCAATAGCTTAAAGCCAGTTGATCGGCGGCAATTTTTGTGGCTGAATAAGGCGATTGACCAATCAGTGGGTGATTTTCGGTGATCGGTACAAATTGTGCGGTTCCGTATGTTTCGCTGGTCGAAGTTATTACTACATTTTCCAGACCGGACAAACGGGCATTTTCAAGAATATTGTAAGTACCCTCGATGTTTGTCTTAATATACGCCAACGGTGAATCGTATGAATAGGGAATGCCGATAAGTGCGGCTAAATGAAATACTTCTTTACAGCCCTGCATTGCCCTGCGGACTGAATCATAATCTCGGATGTCACCGGCGTAGATTTCGATTTCCTTAAGATAAGGTGATTTGTCCAGCCATCCCCAGTTACTGTTCGAGTTATACCGTACAAAAGCACGAACGTCATATCCAAGTTCTGAGAGCCTTTCTACAAGGTGGCTGCCAATAAAACCGCCGGCACCGGTAACCAATACTTTATGTGCAGTCATATTAAATAATTAACCCGTTAATTTTTTCGAAAATTGTTTTTGCTCCCGCTTCGACCGAGAGGATTGAGGCCAGTTCTTCATAGTGTTCTTTATTATAAAAGGAAGCCCGCAATTCAGCTTCGCTCATTTTTATTAATGCGGAAGCAAGTTCTTCGTGATTTTCGGATGGAAAAACATATCCTAAATTATATTTTTCGGCAAGAAAGCCCATATCACCGACATTGCTTACGATAAATGATTTTTGAGCGGAAATTCCTTCGGAAATCACCAAAGGAATACTTTCACTCCGGGAAGGGATAACCATGCAATCAACATTGCCGATCAACTCTGTAACATCAGCGTCTTCCAGTCTGCCGGTTAATATCACGTTTTCTTCCAGAGATAAACTGGCAATAAGTTTTTCCAGATTTTCTCTTTCTTCTCCCATCCCGACCAAATAACAACGAAAAGCAATTTCCTTTTCGCGGAGTAATGCGCAGGCTTTAATCAGAACATCCTGGCCTTTAACAGGATGCAACCTGCCGACGCAACAAAAGGTAAAACGACCGGCATCATCCTTTTGCCGGAAACCATCGCTGCCTCTTTTATTTTCCAGCGTTCTGGATGTTGCGGCAAAAAAACATTCTTTGCCGGAGGCAAGAGCGGATGTTTTATTACACAGGTCAAAACCGTCAGCGAAAAGTAAGATACTATTTTCAGCAATTCGCTTTATCCATGGGCGGATCAAAGCATTGGCACCGGCGATATAAACATCCGAGCCCAGCGCCCGGCAAGCATAAGGGATACCGGAAAACATTGAAAGAATCCGGGCAATAAATCCCGCCGGAATCAGCCATTCAGCAAAGATTATATCGGGCTGCCAATTGCGGCAGATTCGCCGTCCGGCAAAAAAACCGTTTATTAA
This sequence comes from Smithella sp., assembly GCA_039679325.1. GTDB lineage: Bacteria > Desulfobacterota > Syntrophia > Syntrophales > Smithellaceae > MVRV01. The sequence continues at coordinate 1,524 of JBDKVD010000214.1, read as the reverse complement.
ATATTGTCCGACCAGAAAAATCCCGAAGGTCCGCCTGCGGATCAATTCTACAAGCGGGGTATCTCCACCACTCCAGCCAAACCGGGTGACATCACAACCCGCCCATAGTGAGTTGCTGATTGTGCGCGAATTATTACAATTCTGGGTAAGAACATGAACCTGCACCCCCAGGGCATTAAGTGCTCGGATAGTGTCGGGAATGAACATACCGGCTATACTGTTATCGTAGGGAAAGCTGCTTGTAATTAACAGTATCTTCATTTTTAAGACTTATAAAGCCTTTCATTGTCCTGAATATCCATCCACATGGCAAATAAGAGCGATTGGAAACTGCCGCTGAAGAGAAAAAAGAAAGCAAGCATTGTTACGGGAGAAACCGATTCCCCTGAAAAAACGAGGGAAATAATTTTAAAAATATAAGGGATGGAACAAAGACCAAGTACAAAAGAAAAGTTATAAAGTAAAAATAAAGGATGAAAATCACGAAACAGGTACTTAATCCACAATCTCTTAAAAAATGACTTAAACAGTAACAATGATATTTTAGGAATTACCCTGGTTATTTTCATTTTAGACATTTCCCCGATGTTGTAGACGGGCTTGATTTTTACTTCCTTCAATGTACAAAAGGCGATATTGAGTTTGACCAGCATGTCATTGGGCATGCCGTAGGTTTTATAAATGTCATGCAAGGTAATGGCATTTAAAGCGTTAAGAGAAATTGCTGTGAAACCGGTTTGAGTATCGGATACATGCCAGTAACCGGAGGATATTTTTGTTAAAATAGATAAAATGGAATTGCCGAAAAAGCGTGTTTTGGGAATGACGAGTCGGGCGCTGCCATGAATCAGGCGGTTGCCTTTAACATAATCTATGTTTTCATTAATTACCGGCAGGCAGATTGATTCCAGCTCCGCCGGGTCCATCTGACCGTCTCCCGCCATTACCGCCGTGCAGTCGATGCTGTTGTCGCGGCACCATTTGTAACCACGGGCGATAGCGGCGCCGACGCCACCGTTTTTTAAATGATTAATTAAAATAACCCGGTCGGTTGACGGATTTTTATTGACTGTTTGAGATGCAACGAAATAATTGATGTCCGTTTGCTGTTTTTCTTTTAACAATATGTCCGCACGGTTATATTGGTTCTCAGAATCTGCCGTCGCACAGGTTTCAGGACCGGGAAGAGGGGGGATGTTAGTTTTGTTAATGTATTTAGTAACTATATCAGCAGTTTTGTCTTTGGAGCAATCATTGACGACGATTATACGGTCAACAAAATCGGGCATTGTTTCTATAACCCGCCGTATTTGTTTCTCTTCGTTGTAGGCGGGAACGACAACAGCTACTGTTTTGTTCATCAGCATTTAAAAAACTCCACATATCAGTAAATGTGTTGTCCTTACTATCTTTAATGGGATTTGTCCAAAAAAATATAATGATTATGTCGGAATTTACTCGATTTTCTTTAGCAGGGAAGCAGGGAATCGGGAAACGGAAAATATGAAAATGTCTGTCAGATTC
>JBDKVD010000213.1:0-5824 GCA_039679325.1 Smithella sp. | reverse complement strand
AAGAAACCGCGATCCGCCCTCATGAGGCGGAAGTCAAAGGTGGCGGCGAGTATGGCGGCGGCGGCGTAAGTATGCCCCGTCAGACACCCTACCGTCGGCATGTTCAATAACGCCATCCGCAGATATAATCGATCCAGCGAAGAAGCAAGCAGGGTCAAATGACCGGGCGGCATGGTCATCAGCCATTCCCGGTCAATGCCGTTGGACCAGTATTTGGGGTCGGCGCTGGCAACAACGAGGGCGGCATTGCCGGGTGCGGCTTCCAGTTCGTCGAGGACAGCATTATATTCGGCGATTACATCATCGGTAATAGTATTGGCTCTGGCGCCGTTAATCAAACTGAGAACAAAGACATCGCCTTCTTTTTTCAGTTCCATCGTGGCCATAGTCGCTACTCTCCTCAGGCGCAATATTTCTCTTTAATTCCCGATAGTATGGTAAAATGCTTCCTTTCTTCATTAATGATCTGCTCTATCACCGGATACTGGGCATCCGGCACAAATCTTTTGACTTCATGATAATAAAGAATGGAATCCAGTTCACGTTTGATGGCAAAATCAAGAGCCGATAAGGTATCTTTAACTTTGGACATTTCTTTGTCCATGGCTTCTTTGGTAAAAACTATATTGCTGTCCACATAGTCACGCAGATATGCGTTGTATTCGCCTTCATACCTTTCGGGGGGATTGTATTTTTCCATTTCCGCCAAAAGGGTTTCAAAAACTTTTTTGTGCATGGTTTCTTCTACGGCCAGGTGAGCAAAAAGGTTCTTCGCTTCCTCCTGTTTGGCGATCTGTTCGGCATACTTGTAGAAATTGAAGCCGTTTTCTTCGATTCGAATAGCTATTTCCACTATGTCGCTTGCTTCGAAAACTCTCGCACTCATATTAAAACCTCCTGATTTTATGGGATAAAGACAAACTTTGTTAGATTGGACCAATTCGCATTCGCAGGACAACTAAATGATCTTAAATTGACACATTTTGATCACTTATGCAACCTTTTGCGCACGTCAGAACCATTTTTTCCTTTTGAAATAATAAAGCATAAACAAGGCGATAATCAGCATAATACCTAAAACGATGAAATACCCCCAGCGCCATTCCAGTTCCGGCATGTATTTAAAATTCATTCCATAAACACCGGCCAGAAAAGTCAGAGGCATGAAAAGCGTGGCAATAATGGTTAAAACCTTCATCACTTCATTGAGTTTATTGCTGACGGAGGAAAGGTAAATATCCAGCATACCGGAGAGCATATCCCGAAACGTTTCCACGGAATCAATAAGGGCAATTACATGATCGAATATATCCTTAAAATAGATACCTGCGGATTCAGAGATTAATAGAGAATCCAACCGCTCCAGTGCGCTTATTGCCTCCCGTAGCGGCCAGAGCGACTTGCGCAGGAAGATCAATTCCCTTTTCAGCTCATGAATTGCCTGAAGCGTTACCGGTGTGGTTCTTTTCACTAAATCGTCTTCCAGAAACTCGATTTTTTCTTCCAGCGTCTCCAGAACGACAAAATAGTTATCAACAATATTATCAATAAGGGCATGTACGAGATAGTCGGCTCCAGATTTCCGGATACGCCCTTTGTTGCAGGAGAGTCTCTCCCGTATCGGGTTGAAGATAGTGCTCTCTTTTTCCCGGAAAGAAAGAACAAAATTTTTGCCCAGAACAATGCTGATCTGCTCGGAGGTTAAGTCGCCGTTACCCTGCCCCGTAAAATTGCGCAAAACGATATAAAGGTAATCACCGTAATCTTCCATTTTGGGGCGCTGATTGGTATTGAGAATATCTTCGAGGACGAGGGGGTGCAGCTCAAAGATATTGCCTAATTCCTCCATCAATTCCGTATCCTGCAATCCGTCTACGGTAATCCATGTAATCGTCTGCTCATCCTTCGGGGCGCCAATCGTGGCCGGGGAGCTGATTTCTTTTTCCGAATAAGATGCTTCATTGTAACGGATAAGAGTGATTTTTGATTTCTCGGTATAAGTATGGCCGACATGAATCAGACTGCCCGGCAAAAGCCCTGCCTTCTTTGACCTTTTTAGATGACCCGGACGCATACTTACCTCCTGGACGAAAATTTCTTTTTCACTTTTATCGTGGCGGAAATGGAGGGAGACTTTCCGTCAGGAAATGAAACGCCGACGGGCAGGACAACTTTTGTGGATACTGTAGTCGTCGTCAATATTTCCTGTAGATCAATAGGTTCTGTTTCAATTCTTATTCGATCCGGATTGATGCGGGGATCGATTAGTACCTTTACGGTAGACGGTGTAACGGTAATTTTTTGCAGGGAAAGATTACGGGGCAGAGAATTTTGTACGGAGACATGTACAGGCAGTGTATAAGTTATAAGCTTGGAGGCATAAACACGAATTCTTGCCGGCATAATTTCCGCCACCGATAAATTAGACGGAGTGTTGAGCATATTTTTGGACAAAGCATATTCCCGTTTTTTCTCAGCAAGATCAGACAAATCCAGCGATAACTTTAAGGAGCGCTCGTCGAACAACTGAAAAGCCTGGACCGGCCCCTGCAGAATAACCTTTACTTCCGTGACCTGCGGTTCTTCAATTTTCCAGTTTACGGGAACATTTTTGTAATCGACAGGCACTATAAAATCACGCCGTAAAATATCTCGCTGATAACCGAAGCCAATCCATAGCACGCCGGCAAGAAAAATGGCGATGAGTTTTTCCAACGTATTTTCCTTAAGCCAGGTTATGAAAAGAGAAGATTTTTTAACCGGAGCATTACGGACAAAAAACTTTTCCAGCGCCTCATGCAGAACCGACGCATTTGGCAGTTCCGTCAATTCCTCCTGCTGGGCCAGAGATATGGTGCCTCTTTCCTCGGAAACAACTATGCTGAGGGCGTCGGAACGCTCCGCCATGCCCAGCGCGGCCGTATGACGCAAACCGAGATTGCCGTATTTTGCAGTGTTCATGGAAAGCGGCAGATGGCAGCCAAACATTGTTATACGATCTCCACTGATAATCACTGCACCGTCATGGCCCGCGGAATTCGGATCAAAAATACTTGCGAGCAACTGCTCACTGACAATTCCGTCTAAAGCAGTTCCTCCGCTGATATGGCGATCCAGCGGATCATCTCCCTGCAGGACGATTAAGGCGCCGATATTTTTTTTGGCCAGGTTTACGGCGCTCTCGGCGATTATATTTGCCGTTTCTTCCCATGCCGACAGCGGCTGGAGTTTTTTGTGGATATTTCCCAACATGGCCAGCCTCTCAAAAAAACCGCGCAGATCTTCCTGAAATATTACGACGAGGACGAAAATTAAAATGGCGAAAAAACTCTGCAGAACAAGAGTTGTCAGATAAAGTTGAAAAAAACGGGCGGCAACATAAACGCCGCCTAAAAGAGTTATACCGATAAGGACAAAGCGGGAAGCCCGCGTTTTAAACCAGGTCAGAAGTCCGAAAATCATCACGGCAATAATCACTATGTCCAGGATATCCTGAATCCTGACACTTTTTATAAAAGCAGGCACTGTATCGATTAAGCCCATATATTTCCATTCTTTAAGAATTTCTTCAAAAGACTATATAAAAATAAGCAAACAGGTGTCAAGCCGGATAAACCCGAACGGCAAGTATGACGACCTCGTAAAAAGGCCGGATGCTGCGTTGCGCTTCATCCCTCCCCGGCCTTCGCCGGGGCAGGCTACCTGAGGCGTACGCTAGGTACGCCTCATTCCTCGGTATTCACGCGCCTTGCCTGCGACCTCGCGTGCCCTTCAGGGTATTTTACGAGGTCGTCTGAGAATTGTTAATTTCACGACTTTTCACGAGTCCATCAAGTATGGTTCAAGAAATTCTCTCCGCTGCTTTCGGTATCTTATGGCATCAGCCGGGAACGGATCATGCGCGTGATGTTTTCCAAAAAGTCGTCGGGACAGGCGCTCACGTCAATGCCGTTATCAGTGATATAAGGCGCCAGAAGTTTCCAAAGATCTTTAGTGAGCCCTCCGTATTGATCCTGAAAAGAGTCAAGACGTGAATGAAAGCTGAAAATCCGTTTACCCCGATCCGACAGAGCAAGATAATCGTCGATGATTTTCAACAGCCGGCTGCGGTCATCCGGCAGTTTGCCATACAAATTTAAGAGATTGGAGGCGCTGTCACTCAAGAGCTCCGTTTCGGCATTTATCTCAACAACCATGGTTCTCAGTTCTCTGACGATTTGCTCCTCCGAGCACTCCCCAAACTCGCCGTCTTTTAAAGCCTGTTCGAGGGGCGTTTGCGGAAAGATTTCCAATGTCCGAAGTCGGACAAAATCCGGAACGACGGCATTGATGACTCTTGCCGTTTCCCGGGCGTGTTCGTCTGAATATTTTACACCGCCAAGGCCGGGCATAACATAGATAGAACAGGAAATACCCGCCTTCTTGATTTTCAAGCAGCCCTCGATATGATCTGCACTGCTCTCTCCTTTGTTAATGAAATTGAGAACATTGTCGCTGCCGCTTTCAATGCCGAAGTGCACCCGATTAAGTCCTGCGGAAGCCATTGCCTGCAGATCGGCCAGAGAGCGCTGCGTCGCCGCTGTTTTGGTTCTTCCATAAATAGTAAAGCGTTCTATGGAGGGAAAACGGGTTTTTATTTCAATCAGTACGGTGGTCATGAATTCGGGCTTGAGGATAAGCCCGTCGGCGTCGCCCAAAAAGCAGGTTTTCCCTCCGATCATGCGCCAGGTCAGCAAATGGGTAAGATTGTCCAGAAGCGAAGGTTGATCATTAACCCAGGAGGAAAACCAGGCCAGTCGCGGGTCTATATTGTCCGGAACCGCCGCAGTTTCCTTGACCGTCTGAATTTCATATCCGGCTTTTTTCCGGGATTGAATAATCTCATCGGCAAGTTCGGGCAGTTTGTCGTAATCGGCCTCGGTGTATACAGGGACACCAATCCCCCGCTCGCGCATCAGATCATCGAGCGCCTTTGCTCTTTCCATATCTCTTATAATTTCATCCAGAGAGCGTCTGGAAAAATGAGCGCCGGTTTTGTAAACGGGACAAAATTTACATTTATTCCAGTAGCAGTTCCGGGTTAACCTGAAAGTTAAACTGTAGTTTTCCGTGGGAGGTCGAATTGTGCAGATTTCAAAGGGCTCCAGGCAACTAAAATTAGATAAAGTCATATTTTAATTCCTTTTTGGGTGTATTTACTGAATTCAAAACATCCTGTTGATCATTTTTCCGTTCTTCCGACACTTCGCTCCGAATTATTCGCATTGACATGTTTCATACCATAAATTATTATTCGCTCCACAAAAATTTCCTAGGCAGTAAAAGGCGTCAAATCCGTGGACAACAAACTTGCCGTCGAAAAAACGGCTAAAAAGACTAAAAAGTAACAAGAAATGAAGTAATCTCAAAGAAAAATTATTGACAATATTTTCAAATCTTGCTAAAAAAGCAATGAAATTTTATCGGGAAGGATTTATGAAAACAATTTTTTTAACAGTATCTTTAAATGGTTGGTGGTGGTGGAGCCACATACAGGGGGTCATCCGCCATTGATGTTTTTTATTAATTAAAATCAAAGCCGTGGAGAGACTCTCACCTTCACGGCTTTTTTGTTTCTATTGATAAGCTAAGGCCGTGAAATAAATTCACGGCCTTTTTTTGTAATAGCAAGGAGAAATAAAAAATGTACCAGCCCAATTTTGAAGAATTTGCCGTTATGGCGCAAAGAGGAAACCTTATACCGGTTTACCGGGAAATATTAGCCGATCTGGAAACGCCGGTTTCCGTTTTAATCAAATTATGTGAGAAGGATCATGTCTATCTG
>JBDKVD010000212.1:0-9010 GCA_039679325.1 Smithella sp. | reverse complement strand
ACAGATTAACTTTATAAGTCTTTCAAGGTCTTCTTAATTTTAATTCTGCCGTCTTTTATCATGCTTTCCTTATTTCCTTCCAGCCATGTCCGCATTGTTTCTTCGCGCTTGATGGAGACGAAGGTTCTTTTATATAAATCTTTTCTGGCTTCAAAATCCTTTGGATCAACATTGCTGGCGTCTTTGAATTTGAAAATAAGATATGAATTGTTGATGCGGAAAGGTTTATCCGGGTACGGTTTGCCGGCGGAAAGCTGCATTATGGCCTCCGTTGCTTCCCGGCTTGCTCCTACTTTGGGAATGTTGTCTCCCGGTTGAAAAAGACCGGTTTCATTAATTTTTAATCCTTTTTCCCCGATGACTTTGTCCAGCGATTCTCCCTTTTTCAAACTCGTCAACATTGCCAAGGCTTCTTTTTCGGCGATGTTTTGCTTTTCACTTTCTACAAAAGATTGTTCTACTGCATTTCGAATGTCGGTCAGTTTCGGCAGGTAAGAGGCCTTTCTGTCGACAAGCTGTATAATGTGGTAACTATTATCAGTTTTAATGACGCTGCTGATTTGATTTTTTTGCAGCTCCATAAGCATTGCCGCCAAATCTTTAACGGAGGAGAATTCCTGGGGAGGTTTATTCAGCGGGAAAAAGTCCAGGACATTAATTTTCAATTTGTTTTTAGCGGCATAGGCTTCAAAATTCTCTTCCTGGTAAATTGTGTCATGCGCTTTTTTCGCTTCAGTATAGGCAGCCTGCATTCCCCGCAGATTCATTAATTCGTTGACGACTGCACTTCGCGCCTCTGCAAACTGCAATTGTTTGCCGTCTTTTGTTTTATATTTATCCTTGTTGCGGTTGTAGTAATCACGAAGATCCGCATCACTTATATCGGCGGATGCGAAATTATTGGCGGCAAAGGACAAATATTTAATCTTGACCTGTTCGGGGTGGCGGAATAGCTTGCCGTTGTTCTTTAAATAGGTTTCCAATTCAGCTTCGGTCGGGGTAATTTTCTTTTTTATATCCGATCCTGTAATTTGTACAAAATTGAGATTAATCTTCTGATTTTGCATAACATAAACATCGAATACTTCTTTGTCGGAAGCTTTTATGCCTTCACGGATAAGATTTTCGATCTTCGTTGCCGTTAGATTGATTTTTTGCATATTTTCAAAATCTTCGGCGGATGTTCTGTTATACCGCAGGAGTTGCTGATATTTGCGTTCATCAAATACGCCGTCCGTCTGCAATGCGGGTATGGACATTATCGATTTTCTTAATTCCTCATCGGAGACCTGAACCTTTAAATCGGCAGCCTTTGATGTAATTACCTCGCGGTTCAACAAAGTGTCATAGGCTATTTTCTTCAGTTCCATTTCTTTGAGTATTTCCGGTGTCAGTTTTGATCCGTAACGAAGTCTGGCCATGTCTACCAATTTTTCATATTGGTCATGAAACTCCGCTTCGCTGATTACTCTTCCGTCAACGACGGCAATAGCTCTGGCGGTTTGACTGGCTTTGTTGGAGCCGAAATAGAGCACAAAAACAAAAATTATAATCCCCAGTATTATGTACATCAACCAGCTGCGGGCGTTGCGGCGGAGAAAGCTAAGCATAAAATCACCTCAATCTAGAAAAGTATCTGCCTTCCGGCAATAAAGTTTTAGTTTAGTATTACAGTCATTTACAAAATGCAAATACAATTTAAAAAGGCGTTGCTTAGGGTAAGGAAATACTGTATAGGGGGAAAAGACTCAGTAGCTATTATTTTAAGGTATTAGAAATACAGGAGGAAAAATGCTGTTCGATTATATATTGGGTAAATTTTCCAACGATCTTGCCATAGACCTTGGTACGGCCAATACTCTGGTTTGTGTTAAAGGTAAGGGTATTGTCTTGAATGAACCTTCGGTTGTGGCTGTACATAAAGATGCAAGAGGAATGAAGAAAGTACTCGCTGTCGGCAATGAAGCGAAAAAAATGCTGGGACGTACTCCGGGTAATATTGTCGCCATCAGGCCGATGCGGGACGGCGTTATTGCTGATTTTGATATTACGGAAGCAATGTTGAAGCATTTTATCTTAAGTGTTCATAACCGGAAGTCTTTGGTGCGTCCCCGCATTATTGTTTCTGTTCCTTCGGGGATCACGCAGGTCGAACGGCGGGCGGTGCGCGAGACGGTGGAATCGGCGGGCGCCAGAGAAATATATCTCATTGAGGAACCGATGGCGGCGGCGATCGGCGCCGGGCTGCCTATTGCCGAGCCGACGAGTTCGATGGTCGTTGACATCGGCGGCGGCACCACCGAAGTTGCGGTTATCTCGCTTGCCGGTATTGTTTATTCGAAATCCGTCCGGGTGGCCGGTGATAAAATTGATGAAGAAATTGTCCAGTATGTTAAACGCAAATACAGCCTGCTCATTGGGGAAAGAACTGCGGAAATCATCAAAATACAGATTGGCTGTGCTTATCCCATGGAAGAAATGAGAACAATAGATGTAAAAGGCAGGGATTTGATTTCCGGAATTCCCAAGACTATTGAAATAAGCTCTGAAGAAATAATGGGAGCCATTGCCGAACCGGTCAGGCTTATTGTCGATGCCATCAAAGACGCATTGGAAAATGCGCCTCCGGAACTTGCCGGGGATATCGTTGACCGTGGTATAGTTCTGACCGGTGGTGGAGCGCTGCTGCAAAATATAGATATTCTCGTTAGAGAAGAAACAGGATTGCCCATAACTATTGCCGATGATCCTCTGTGTGCCGTCGCCCGAGGCGCCGGTATGGCTCTGGATCAACTGGACGTGCTCAAAGAGGTTACTATTCAGGCATAGATGTTTTTGCGGCTGGACCCTTGCCGGTGTGTCGGGATATTGCCCGTCGATATGATTGTGTCGCAGTCGAGGGCAAAATTAAATTTTGTTGTATCTTTTACACTCTCTGATCTGCCGGGGATTATGTCTTGACGGACATGGTAGTTGTTTTCCTTATGGGTAAAAAATGTTTTTCTTTCGGAATTATAAAACCATTGTTTTTATCGGTATCCTTCTGGCTGTAATTTTAATCGTTCTTACCTGTAATTTGAAACAGAAATCTTCCGGCGGTCTGGTTTCCATGGTTGTTTTCGAAATAGCGGCGCCGGTGCAGAATGCTTTGAATTCTTCTTTTAAAAATGTAAGCGATGCCTGGTACCGTTATCTGTTTCTGGTGGGCATAGAAGAAGAAAATCGAAATTTAAAAAAGAAAATTGATGATATGAAATCGCAGTTGATTTTGTATCAGGAAGGCTACCTTGAGGCGCAAAGGTTGCGAAATCTCCTGGCGTTGAAAAATAATCATGATTTTGATTTTGTGATCGCCCGTGTCATCGGACGGGGACAGACTGCGTTTTCCCAAACCATCCTGATTAATAAGGGTACTGCCGACGGGATTCATGACGGTTTGCCGGTAATGGCCGGTCCGGGATTAGTTGGCAGAATAATAGGTGCGTCCTGGCATTCAGCCAAGATTCTCCCCCTTATTGACGAAAACAGTAATATTGACGCCTGTGTGCAAAGAACCCGCACCCAGGGGATAATTCGCGGAGCCGGGTCTCGCGGTTGTATATTAAAGTATATTGCCAAAACTCAGGATGTGCGGGAAGGAGATGTTATCATTACTTCCGGGATGGGCGGAGTATTTCCCAAGGGTATAATGATTGGCAGGGTCAGCCGTATTGATAGACTGGAATCCGGACTTTTTTGGAAAATTTATGTGGCTCCGGTTATTGATTTCTCCAAACTGGAAGAAGTCTCCGTGTTAACCTCTGCTGACGGGGAAGATGAGGATTCAAAGTAATGCTATATTATTTATTGTTGCCTTTTCTTTCCATACTGCTAATTGTGCTGCAAAATATGGTGGCGGATATAATATTTTCCGGCACTATGATTTTGGAATTGTCGATTATCATGCTGGTTTATGCCGGATTTCGCTTTGATTTGGTAAAAGGTTCCATATCGGCATTTGTTCTGGGGTTTGTCTTTGATTGTATTTCCGGTTCTGTCTTGGGATTATTTGCTTTGATATATGTTTTAATCTTTCTTTTTTCGTTTTTTGTGTCAGCGATGTTAATGACCGAAAAAATGTTTTTAATTGCACTGTTTACATTTTTTTGTGTTGTTGTGGAAGAATTTATTGTCGTTATATTTTATAAATTATTCTATGAATTTGATATGTTACCTAATATACCGGCTGCATTTTGGCTGCAGGCGTTTATTGTCGGCCTGCTTGCTCCGGTATTTTTTTATCTGATGCGCAGGGTAGAGGTTTTTTTCTATGACAAACCGGCACAGTCTGCTAAATGGGCCGGAACCGGCCGAGTTTCGACAGAAACTTAAAATAATCATTGTCTTCATTTTAATCGCCCTTAGTATCCTTTTAATAAGGCTCTGGTATTTGCAGGTTGTTAAAGGCAATGAATTTAAGCAAAGATCGGAAGATAATTCTATTCGCTTTCGTAAAATTACGCCTTTGCGCGGTCTGATTATGGATCGCAACAGGCGTGTTGTAGTGGATAACCGCCCTTCTTTTGACGTATTGTATATGCCCAGCAAAGGAAGGGATCACGAGCGAATAATTGGAAAACTCAAGGCAATTTACGAAAGCAGATCATTGGAATTCTCTTCCGACCAGCCTCTTCCCAAACATATGAAACCATATCTGCCCATAAGGCTGGAGAAGAATGTGAGCATGGAAAAAATTGCATTGGTGGAAACCAATGCGCTGGATCTGCCCGGCATTTATATTGATGTTTCTCCCATTCGTCTTTATCTGGATGGTGAAACTCTTGGTCCCATTGTTGGTTATACCGGGGAAGTCAGTAAGGCGGAACTCGAAAAAGAGAATGAAGAATATACTTCCGGGGACATTTCAGGCAAGCATGGAGTGGAAAAGTATCTGGATCCTTATATTCGGGGTCGCCGGGGAGCGGAACTGGTCGAGGTTAATGCTTCCGGAAAAGAAATAAAAAATTTAGGGCGCATCGATCCGGTTTCCGGATATAATATTGTATTAAATATTGATACCGATTTACAAAAAATTGCGTGGGAGGCATTCGAAGGCAGGGCCGGTGCCGCTGTTGTGCTGGATCCCCGTGATGGCGCAGTGCTTGCCATGGTAAGCTCACCTTCCTTTGATCCCAATTTATTTAACAGCGGGGTTTCCAGCGAGCAGTGGAGTAAGATTATTGGTAACTCCTTGAATCCTCTGTCCAACAGGGCAATTTCGGGTCAATATCCTCCGGGCTCGACTTACAAACTGATTGTTGCTGCTGCGGCTCTGGAAGAGGGGATAATAACTCCGGATACCCGTTTTTCTTGTAATGGCGCATATGATTTCGGCAAGAGACAATTTCGTTGCTGGCAAAAAAGCGGTCATGGAACGGTCAGCCTGCATAGAGCGCTTGTCGAATCTTGTGATGTGTATTTTTATAATGTCGGCAGACAGCTGGGAGTAGATAAAATAGCGCATTACGCCAAACTCTTTGGCTTGGGCGGGGCTACCGGCATTGACTTGCCCAATGAAAAAAGCGGTCTGGTTCCGACAAAACAATGGAAACTGACGAGAATGAAACAACCCTGGCAGGCTGGTGAAACCATATCCATATCAATTGGTCAGGGGTTTGATTTGGTAACTCCTTTGCAACTTGCCTCCGCGTATAGTGCTTTGGCCAATGGCGGAATTCTGTGGAAGCCGCGATTGGTAAAATGCATCGAGACTATTGACGGTAAAGTTCATAAAGAATTTTTACCGGAAAAGAAGGGTGAACTGTCTCTCAAAAAAGAGACCATTGACGTATTGCGCCGCGCTCTTTGGGGGGTTGTCAATGAACCGGGGGGCACCTGCAGAGTTGCTGCACGACCCAATACTGATGTCTGCGGCAAGACGGGTACTGCTCAAGTTGTCAGTCTACCGCAGAAAGACGGGGAGCGGCGGGAAAGGAGAATTGGTGCATTGCAAAGAGACCATGCACTGTTTGTATGCTTCGCACCGCTCGCGAAGCCGGAGATTGCGATTGCCGTAATTGCAGAAAATGCCGGACATGGTGGTTCCGTTGCCGGACCAATTGCCCGTAAAATTCTGGATGCGTATTTTGATGGAAAGAAAAAAATAAAACAGCCGCAGGCGGCGATGGAAAGCAAACCCGCGGTAAGTGCACATCAATGATAGTTGCTGCGGCAAAATTGTTTAAGGTGTTTTATGCTTTTTTTTAAATTTGATCGTCGGATTTTTCAATGTTTTGACTGGATACTTCTGGCGCTTGTCCTGAGCATCTGTGCCATTGGCATTATAAATATCTATTCCGCCGCTAACAGCCTGGGCGAGATGCAAATCCCTCATTATTTAAAACAGATTCAGTGGGTCCTGCTGGGTTCTTTTTTTATGATGATTGTATTTCTGATAGACTACCGTATAATTAATGAAGTCGCCTATGTGATTTATGGTCTTTCCATTGCACTTCTGGTGATCGTTTTCCTTTATGGGTATACTACTCACGGTTCACAAAGATGGATTTCGTTGGGAGGCTTTTCCTTTCAGCCTTCGGAATTAATGAAACTGACGGTAATTCTGGCGTTGTCACGCTATTTTGACGATCATAAATCCAACGAACCTTACACTTTAAAAGAACTTTTTTCCCCTTTTCTGATTGTTCTTGTGCCTTTTCTGTTGATCTTAAAACAGCCGGATTTAGGTACGGCCTTAGTTATATTAATCATTTTTGCCTCCATGGTTTTTTTTGTCGGTGTCAACTGGAAATCGGTAGCCATCGTTTCTACAGCGTGTATGATGTTGCTGCCGCTCGGGTGGCACTTCCTGAAAGACTATCAGAAGGACAGATTAATTATGTTTCTTAACCCTGACAACGACCCGTTGGGCGCCGGCTATCATATCATTCAGTCAATGATTGCGATAGGTTCCGGCGGTATATTTGGTAAGGGTTTTTTAAAGGGGTCACAAACGCAGTTAAAGTTTCTGCCGGAACAGCAGACAGATTTTGTCTTTTCGGTTTTTGCTGAAGAATGGGGTTTTGTCGGAGCGTTTGTTTTGCTTATTTTGTTTATGTCTTTGATTTTCTGGTGTCTGAAGATTGCCTTGCATTCGAGAGATTTATTAGGCACATTAATAGCGTTTGGAATTACCGCTCTTATATCCTGGGAAGTTTTCATTAACATTGGCATGGTATTGGGCATATTGCCTGTTGTCGGTATCCCGCTTCCATTCTTAAGTTACGGCGGTTCTGCAATGGTTGTATTAATGACGGCAACCGGATTATTAATGAATGTAAGCGTGAGCAGATTCATTTTGCAGCGCTAGCATTAGTTTTTCTCTTTCAACCTAAGCTTATTTAGCTTATTGCACTTCGTCATTGCTTTGATATCAAAAGGTATAAGATTTATAATGCCGCAAGGAGTTACATATGTGGGAAAAAAAGAAAGATGATGTTGAAGAAGTAAGGGCATTTTTAGGAAAAGGAGCCGAGTTTATCGGTAAGCTCATTTTCAACGGTGCCGTTCGCATTGATGGTGATTTTCAGGGTGAAGTTTATGGTGAGGGATCGTTGATTGTTGGCGAAGGTGCTGTGGTAAAAGCCAAGATTGCCGTCAACAGCGTTTACATCAGTGGAGATGTTCAGGGAAATATTAATGTTAAAGAAAAAATTAACATCCATGCCACCGGCAAGTTTTATGGCGATGTAAGCACGCCCGTATTTATTATGGAAGAGGGTGCTCTATTCGAGGGGAGATCGCATATGGCGGAAGTAAAAGGCCGGGAAACTTCAGTCGCGGAAACAGTGTGATGCAATTCTCTTTTTTCTGATTTTAACTTGCCGTTACAATAAGTAATATTTGTTCTTAAAAAAAAATACTGCACGGATTAGAAAAAGCTTGACAAGCAAAACTTGTTTATGGTTAATAACCAGCGATTTTAATAGAGAGTGGCATTTTCTGATGTGAGATACAAATGGCATTGAAGTGCCCAAGTCAAAGTCTGTTCATTTGTGTGAGGTTCTTAATTAACGATGTGAGGTAAGCCGTGGTTAATGTTCTTCCCGATTATACGTTGTTTATTCAAATAATAGCATTTCTGGCATTAATTTTTATTCTCAATGTTCTGCTTTATAAGCCAATCTTATCAATTCTTGATCGTCGCAAAAAACATATCGAAGAGCTCGAAAACGAAATTATACTTTTTAATCAATCCGTAGATAAGAAAGCTGCTGAATATGAAGAAAAACTTAAGCTGGCCAAGGCAAATGCCGCCGATTTAAAGAAAGAGATCATTAAAGAGGGGACAGATCAAGCCAAGGTTATTGTTGATGCTGTGCGTAATGAAATTCCAATCATGATGCAAGAATTTCAACAGAAATTGGATAAAGAGGTTCAGGCCGCACGTGAAACCTTGGACAGCCAATCCAGGAGATTGTCTTTAGAGATTGCTGAAAAGGTCATGGGGAGGTCTGTCCAATGAAAAACTTACTTAAGTCGGCAAAACTAGCTTCATTTGTCTCTGCCTTGTTGTTGATGGTTGTTTCCGTTGCTCTTGCCTCGGAAGAGGGTGGCCATGACGGGAAAAAAATGTTTGAGTTTATGTGGAAAACCATTGACTTTGCGGCGTTGGTTATACTTCTTTGGTGGTTAGCGGCGTCTAAGATAAAAGCTTTCTTTGTGGGACGTCGTCAGGACATTAAAGATTCTCTGGAGAATGCTGCTCAGCAGAAGAAAGACGCCGAAGAGAAATATAAAGAGTACTCAGATAAGATAGACAAAGCTTCCGCAGAGATCGATGGCATCTTTGAAATGATTAAGGCTCAAGGCGTTGCCGAAAAACAGAAGATCGTCGAAGAGGCGGAGAAAGTAGCAAAGAAGATCAAAGAAGATTCTCAGATGCGAACATCTCAGGAATTGAAGAAGGCGTCGGATCAGTTGCGAGCTGAAGCCGTGATTCTTTCTGTCCAGATGGCTGAAGAAATTATAA
>JBDKVD010000211.1:0-9150 GCA_039679325.1 Smithella sp. | reverse complement strand
TGGCCAGCATGCCGAATGTGGCATCGCCCCCGACGAAAGCAGCAGGATCATCAATGGTAATTGCCAGGGCAAGAGGAGCTGTCGCCCGGATAGCGCCGCCCTCGGTGAACATAATCATATTGGGGGCGCTGGTGGCAAAGGAAAAGGCGGCCACGACCAGCGGCAAGCCAACTCCCACATAGACAACCTCTCCGTCCGCAATTTCTTTGGCACAGCGAACTACCATAAGTTCCGTCAGTTTATAATTAGCCATAATTATTTCCCCCCTTTCTTCTTGGCAAGCGCTTCTTCAGCAGCCTGAAGCCGGTCATCCATATATAAGGGCACGCCTTTCCAGACTGCCGGATCATGGTAACCGTAATCAACTTCAAATTTCGGCTTAAAGCCGAGGACGGGCTTCAAACGGTCCAAGCCTTCCTGGCCGAATTTTGATTTATACTTCTCAATAAACGCAGCGTGATCTTCGCAGCCGTAAACCCATTCATCAAGGAAGGCAGACAGGAGATCTGCATGCCGTTGATATTTGCCAAGATACTGGGCGAAACGGATGTCCAGGCCGTAATAGCCGCGGCAAGCGGAGGGATGAGCGCCATACGGACAATGGACAACGGCAAGAGTCTTAAAGTAGGGAACTATTGTGCGGTCGGGATCGCTGCGGGTCATCTCCGGCTCAACAATCTCTTCAGCCGTAACGATAACGCCCCGCTTTGCTCCGTTGGCGCCGAACTCGTCGGTAACGCCGCGCGTTCCCCAGGCAATCACATTGCCTAGACGGTCAACTTTCTGGGCGTGGATGATTGCTACATCAGCCCGCCACGCACGCACTACGGTTGTCTTCTCGCCGGTGAAAGGATCATCTATTATTCTGAGGTCGGCTTTGTTGTTTGTCATCATATCACAGCCGGTATTACCCCTGATGGGCATGAAAGGAACACCCATGAAACCTGCGATCATGGCCGTGGTGGCGCCGAAGTTGGAGATGTCATACCTTTTGAGGTGACCGTTCTGGAATGCCCGGCGCATGCAATAGACAGCCTTCACGTACCAGTTCATGGTCCAGGCAGTGTGCATTTCATTAACGCAACCGGCGCCTACCAAAAGGTCCAGACCACCTACGTCTGTCGAGGCCTGGAGCGTGGTGAGATGCCTCTTCTTCTGTCTGATCATTTCGTAAGTCAGTGCCATGGGAACCATGATTTGAAAGCCCCCGTAGTAGACCGTATCGCCGTCATGGATGAACTTTGCTACCGCCTCTTTTAGCGTCATCCTCTTGTCGATTTCCATGTAATCCTCCTTTTTAAGTTAATATTAGTAGTGCAATAATTTTAAAAAAGCAGATCATACCTCCTTCCTAGTGTTATATGCCAGTAAAACCCTGTCATATCGACCAACGGGAGATATCTTGTATCCTTTAAAGATTACTAAGAATTCTCGCTTCGCCCGGAATGACATGTTGTAAACCTGTAATTAATACAATACACTAGGGCTCAAGAAAGCCCCTTTCCAGGCGTTCCTCATAGCAGGGACGGCAGAGATAATACACGCGGATGTTTCCGCAGCCTGTGCCGTAGAGCTGTAAAAGAAATGTGCATTCAGTGCAAGCCGGAAGCATACATTTGCTCTCGCAAAACTTAAAATTTTCCTCAGGCTGACCACATTCATCGCAAACATGGGGGAAAATGCACATGTTTCTTCACTCCGCGCCAGATTCAATGCATGTCGAATTAAAAATTGAATTCATAAAACAAATATCTCTGATACCAGTGTCACCTTGAAAGACTTACTTTTTTTGCCTAAATTTTATTTTAAGACTTAAAAACCGGTATTGAAAATCCTGTGCAATAGATATCTGTAAGGCATTTAATGCATTATGTATTTGTTTCTTTAAAATAAACTAGCAAATATTGCAATACCAATAGATTATAAGTTTTATATTAGGTAAAACCTTATATTATGTGAATGAAAGCAGATGTGATCGTAAATTAGCGTTTTTATTTTTCAGCCCGAGCTTATTTCTTATATTGTTCCTGTGAAAATCAACAGCTCCCTGGGAGGAATTTAATATAGCCGCTATTTCTTTTGTCGTTTTTCCCTCTTTAATCAGGTTTGTTATCTGTACCTCTCTGGGAGTCAGATTCGGGTATTTTGTGGCCAGATTTCGTTGAAAAGGAGACAGAATGTCATTCAGATGTGTTTCAATAACATTAATGTATGCCATCTGATCGATATCCGCCCGTGTTCTTCTTAATTTTTCGAGATAGGGTTCAACCAGTTTTTTTACGTTTGTTAAAAGTTTTTCTTCCAGTTCCGTTTTATCCTCCTCCCTTTGTTTCAGTAACACTTTTAACGCAATATTTAGTTCCTCAAGATTCCGGGACTTCGCCCCCAATTCCCGCTCTCTTTTCCTTAATTCGTCGGCAGCACGCTTGCGGTCGCTGATATCACGGGAAATTCCCGCCGTCCCGACAATCTCATCATTGTCATCGTAAATAGGTGTTTTTATTGTTTCCACCCATATTTCGCTTCCATCATCCAAGACAAACGGTTCCTCTATCTGCTTTCTTCGGCCGCATTCAATTACTCTTTTTTCATCTTCTCTATACTTCCTCGCCAGTTCCTCCGGCCAGATATCAAAATCCGTAAGCCCTACTATCTCCTCCGGCTTCATCCCGCAGGCCTTACTAAATGCTTCATTTACGGCAACAAATCTACTCTCCTTGTCCTTTAACCAGGCGATATCGGGAATGTTATCGAGAATGGCCTTTTGCTGAAGCTGAATTTCCATTATGGATTTCTCCGCCAGCTTACCTTTGGTGATATTTGTAGCAATTTCAAGCCGGATCATCCGACCGTCTATCCACTCAATAGCCCGAACCTGATTCAAGAACCACATTCCTAATGCTGTGTTATAATATTCCCATGTATGTATACCTGCCGGTTCTCCGTCAGCAGTCAGTAATTGTTTGTTTATACACAAGCTGCAAGGATATTGCTTTTTATGAATACTCTGCCAGCATTTTTTTCCCGTAATTTCTCCAAACAGATCCTTCATGTATTTGTTGATATAAAGAACCTCATATGTATTAATATCAATTGCATACACAGTCGCATTGAGACCGTCTAATACTGTAAGGAGCCTTGCATGGGTTTCTTTCAGTTGCTCCTCGGCATGCTTTCTTTCAAGGATTTCCTGCTGAAGCAGACTGGTGGTTTTTGATAGTTGAGCGGTGCGTTCATCAACAAGTTTTTCCAGTTGCGTTTCATACTCCCGCAGTGACTCTTCGGCACGTTTCCGATCGGTAGTATCAGTATAAGTAACGACGATCATTCTATCCTGCAGAGAGCCGCCTATTCTTGATGAACTCATCAGACAGAAAATGTCACTCCCATCCTTACGACGGCAGGCAAATTCACTGCTGTGTGTGCGCTCTTTCTCGAGGGCCGGATAAACATTTTCGGCAATCTCCTCATATTCCTCATCGCTGCGGTAAAAAATTCGTGTGCTTTTTCCGATCAGCTCTTCCGGTTTCCAGCCAAAGACAACCTCAACCGCATGGTTTGCAAAAACAATGCGGCGGTCTCGCAATCCTATCACCGCATGAGGAATTGAATCCATGATAGAAGATAGAATGTCTTTTAGATCATTCTGATTTTGTTGATAATTATTTTCACTATGCTCTTCCATAGCATCCCCCGGAAGTCAGGACTTTTTCTGAACAAGTCTCTTCCATTTAAAATTCAATACCCAGGTTTATTTGCGGCTCAATCAGTTTGATGGTTTCCACTGCAGATTCCTGTGAAGGACTTCGCATTAAAGATGGTAATGTTCTGGCGGCCCGGGGAATTTTTCCTCCGTTATCTTTCTGATAGATTTCATCATAGGGCAGCATAAATGAATTAACGGAAGAAAATGTAATTTTGATTCTATCAATGACAGAATCTTTAGTCATTTCGCTGAAAGAATCTTTTACTGCTTTCGAATCACTTATCAACATTTTTTCAGCATCATTGGTTTTGCGGAATATTTCTTTCGGAATAAGTATTTTTGGGGGTATAATTTTTTTCGAAGGATGACTCAACTGCAGATAATCATCAGCTATAAACGGTTCCCAATTAAATATTATGCCGTCGGAATCGGCAAAAGAGTTGCCGGTCAAACAAATTAAAACGATAATCACATTGAATAATTTAATAAACAATCGCATATTTTTTTATGCCTGTTAGGGCAATCTTATTTTTTGCCCCCACAATAAGGGTGTGGTACCCCTCATATTGTTTAATCTACGTAATTCGTCTATAGTTATTGAATTATTCTTTGCGAGAGAAAACAGTGTGTCTCCTTTTTTTACCCTGTAAATTCTGGATATTCTTTTGCCAGTATTAACCTTCTTTGTTGATTTTTCCCTGACGGAGGCAATCGGTTCATCATTTTCCTCAACAGTACCACTGTTCTGAGCGATTGCCGTTGCGCCGGATAAGTATTCCCTGACTGAAGTGTCTATCGCCAGGGCTATCTTTTTTTGGAAACTTTTACTCTTGAGCAATTTCTCTTCTTCGCCGTTAGATATGAACGCCGTTTCAATTAATACCGCCGGAATATCAGGTAATTTCAAGACCCGGAAAGGTGCTTCCTGAACACTTTGATACTTCAGGGTATTAATATCATTTAATTGCTGCATCAAATTAACGGCATATGTTTTAGATAAATTAATAGTATTAGTCTGAAACATATTTAAGATAATCTGATCGGAATCACCATTGCCTTCTCCATTGGGAACACCACCGATGATATCAGACAAATTTTCGTTCTTAGCGAGTAGTTTGGCTGCCTCATTGCTTGCGGCCCCCGTGGAAAGGCAATATACGGAGCTTCCTTTAGCCTGACGGTTCCGGGCGGCATCAGCATGAACACTGATAAAAAGGCTGGCGTTTAAATCTTTGGCTACCTGCAGTCTTTTGCTGAAGGAAACATAGTAATCGCCGTCACGAGTCAAAACCGCCCGGTATTCCGGATTTTTATTTATTGCTTTTTTAATCTCCCTGCTTAGGGAAAGCACGATATCTTTTTCGTATGTTCCATTTTTCCCAACTGCACCGGGATCATCACCACCGTGTCCCGGATCAACGACAATAACTTTTTTTCGTTTAACTCTGGAGGGTGAACATTTAACCGTCTCTTTCGGCAGATTCCCCTGCAGAAAGATATCCACTACTATGCGGTCCGGTTTATCCTGAAATTTTTTTAATTTAAATACTTCTGTTTTTAAATACTTATCAAGAATTAACTTAACTTCGACACTGCCCTCCGATATTGAGCAAATAGTAACCTTCTTAATACCGGGCTTATTAATTAAAATTTCAGCAGGCAATTCCGGCCCGAGAGAACCTTCCTTAAAATTTAAAACAAGAAAACTTTTATCTTCCTGAATTTTAAAAGAGGATTCACCACTAACATCAATAACAACCCTGGTATGATCAGGCGCCGCCCAATAACGGACGTTCGATATCTCCGCCGCACCGGAGATATCAGCAAAGGCCCAAAATACAATCAGGATAATCAGAGCATATTTAATTTTCATAATGAACCGTTTCTCCTTCTGTATCCGGTAAAATAGCAAATTAATACAGGAACTGCAATATTTGATAGAAAAAAGACTCGATAAATTTTTATTGAGTATTACGTCAGTCTATAGTACAAGCCGCGTCAAGGGCGATTAGCTCAGTTGGATAGAGTACTGGCCTCCGAAGCCAGGTGCCGTGAGTTCGAATCTCACATCGCCCACCAAGTCATAATCCAACACAGTTCAATAAAGTGCAAAAACCCGTTAGACATAGCGGGTTTTTGTTGTTTATTGTCCAAAGAAGTGCTATAAGGTTTATCAAAATCCGGTTGTTTTGGGTACCCAAATATAGATAGAAGGTACCCAAGCAATTCAGCGGGTACCCAAACGGAGGTGTCCACATGCCTAAGCGCATAATTCCATTGACAGATTTAAAAGTTCAGAAAGTGAAGCCACAAGATAAACCAATTTCATTATTTGATGGTGGTGGTTTATATCTTTTGGTCACGCCTTCCGGCGGTAAATTGTGGCGTTTTAAATATCGTTTTGCTGGCAAAGAAAAGAAAATTGCTTTCGGTTCATACCCCGAAATAAGCCTTATATGTGCACGTCAACGGCGTGATGATGCCCGAAGGCTGCTGGCAAATAATGTTGATCCGGGTGCTGTTCGTAAAGCTCAGAAACAGGCAAAAATTGAAGACATTGAAACCTTCGAGGTCATAGCAAGGGAATGGTTCAATAAGTTTAAGCCCACGTGGGAAGAAAGCCATTCGTCAAGAGTCTTAAGCAGACTGGAAAAGAATGTTTTCCCCTACATAGGTGAAAGACCTATTGTACAAGTCAAAGCTCCTGAATTGCTCGGCGTTTTACGGCGATTAGAAGCAAGGGGAATATTGCATTCAGCGCACAACATCCGGGGCATATGCGGCCAAATATTCCGATATGCAGTGGCAACCGGACGCGCTGAACGTGATCCATCCGCAGACTTACGCGGTGCATTACCGCCGGTTAAAACTATTAACAGAGCGGCCATTACCAACCCGGTAAGAGTCGGTGAATTACTCAGGGCTATAGACTGCTATAGGGGCAGTTTTGTTGTTCAATCTGCTTTGAAGTTTGCCCCCCTCACCTTTGTTCGTCCAGGTGAACTCCGTAAAGCTGAATGGTCGGAAATTGATATTGAAAGGGCTGAATGGAATCTTCCAGCGCAAAAGATGAAAATGAAACAGCCCCACCTTGTGCCATTATCAAAGCAGGCAATTGAAATATTGACAGAACTTAAAAAGCTAACCGGTGAAGGTCAATATGTATTTCCGGGCCGGACTTCAGCACGTCCCATGAGCGATAACGCCATTCTTGCGGCATTGCGAAACATGGGTTTTGAAAAAACTGAAATGTCTGGCCATGGATTCCGGGCAATGGCCAGAACAATCCTTGACGAAGTACTGCAAGTCAGACCTGATCTTATCGAGCATCAGCTTGCACATGCTGTCAGAGACCCGCTTGGAAGGGCATACAACCGGACGCAACACCTAAAGGAACGGCGAATAATGATGCAAACTTGGGCTGACTATCTGGATGGATTGAAGGTCGGTGCAAAGGTAATACCGTTTAAAAAGATGCAAGAGCCATAATAATGAGATTTCGGGATAGCGATTGCAACGCGACAAGCCGGTTATCCTGACCGGTTTCCCCATGCATAACTTTCAGGAGCACAGACAGGAGGCGCATAAATATGAAAAAATGGATTACATGGGAAGAACTATGCAGCCGATGGGATATAACTAAGCGTGATCTTACTGATATGGTCAATGAAGGGAAATTTTTAGCATTTTACGAAAATGATGGTACGTGTTTATATGTTTGCACTGATGGTTATTATAGAGAGGACTTCGGATTTCGTTATGAACCCATAACAGTTGATGAAGTTACAAACGAACTCATTTTCCGCATTTCTGATATAGAGAAATTTGAAAAGAAACAAGGAATAAGTCCAAATTGGGAACAAAGAAACGGAGAAATTGGAAAAAAGACATACGAAAATTCTTTTGATGATGCAGTTAAGTTGTCTAAACAGGACGAAGAGATTAACCTATTAAGGCAAAAAATTCAATCCCAAGAAGGTCCTAAAGAAGTTCCCATCCCAATATCATCCAAAAATAAAGCGAACTATGAGAATGCTTTCATCCGTCAGTCAGAATTTTGGGAAATATGGTTTCATGGCAAGAAACTTTTACCGATAAAGAATCTGGACGGAATTCACTATATTGCTATTCTGCTTGATAAGGCGGGTACATCCATATCATGCAGAGAGCTTTATCAGGTTGCATCTGGAAAGACACCGGACAATTGCATGTCTGAAAATGCGGCAATTGATGAAGGATTTAACATTGGGAGCATTACACAAGCTGTTAGCGATTCAACGACAAAGTTGGCATATGCGACACTATATCAGGAATTACAAAATGATTTTAAAAACGCTGAAAGTGTAATGGAACAACAAGAAATTGAACAGGAAATGGCGACCATATTACCATGTCTGAAGGAAAAAACCTTTGTCGATCCTAACGATAAGAAAGCACAAGTCAATGTAGGCAAGCGTCTGAAAACAGCCTATGCCGCTATCCATAAAGCAAATATGGATGAACTGGAAAAACACCTGCGCACATATATCAAACCCGATGATGCTTACGGTCTCGGGTACACCGGCTCCCTTACCTGGGACATTACCTTATAAAAATAAAATATTTTCATACAAATATAATTATTTCATAAATCTATTGCATATCATTGATTGTAATAACTTTTTTCTTTTCATCTTCCTTCTATCTTCCTCGTTTCTTCTCTTAAATGTCAGACTTCTTCCCTCCAAAGTCAGACTTAATTACCAGAGGGGACGTTAAAACCCTTTAATAAATCTCTTGGAGGCAAAAAACATGGACTTACCAGAAACAGGCTATCTACGGCTACAACAAATCATTGGGAACAAAAAATCAGTTCCACCGATTCCGGCAATTATACCATTGTCAAAATCAACCTGGTGGAAGGGAGTAAAAGACGGACTTTTTCCAAAACCTGTTAAGTTGTCGACACGCTGCACGGCTTGGCGTGTATCCGACATCAGGAAATTAGCGGAAGATTTTCAACCATACAATCATTCCATTGGTAACGCTGAAAGGAAAAAGAACCTATGAAAAATAATTTACCTTCTACAACCGATGATAGTTCCTTTTTAAAGGAACTATCACTGTGTAAAAACAAAGCTAAAACTGAATTAGAATTAGTAGTTGAGAAGCTGAATCAAGATCATGCAGTTATTAATTTTAAAGGACGATTTCTTATTATGGAAGAAACTATTAATCCGGTATCCGGTTATCCCCAGATTAATTTTTCCTCATGTACCGACTTTAAGAACTTCTTCGCCAATCAATTTATCTGTCTTCCACATCCAGACAATAGCGATGTTACTGATCGGTGCTATAGAGCCAATCCGTGATCGGCGTAATGGAGCCAGTTAATGATCACCGTAATGGAGCCACATTATGATCGGCGTAATAAGGCCACCTGCTGATCGGCGCAATCGATCCAC
>JBDKVD010000210.1:0-5539 GCA_039679325.1 Smithella sp. | reverse complement strand
GCCGTGAAGGCGGAAACGACGTATGGCGCTTCTGAACAAGCCCCGAAAATTTTAAAAACAGGCAGTGACGCCGTGTGGATCAATACGGGCCATGCCCTGCCTGATGGATATAATGCCGTTATCATGGTCGAGAAAATACAGGAACTGGATAATGAGCGTATCGAGATCATGTCGCCCGCCTATCCCTGGCAGAATATCCGGAAGGTGGGTGAAGATATCGTCGCCACGCAGCTTTTGTTTCCGCAGAATCATGTGATTCGCCCCTACGACATGGGTGCCCTTATCGCGGCCGGTGTTTTTAAGATCATGGTCTGGAGGAAGCCCAAAGTTGTTATCATCCCGACGGGAACGGAGATTATCAGCCACAGGGATATTGTGGATTATGGCCAATTAAAGAGCAACCGGATCATCGACTCGAATTCCATAACGCTGGCAGGGCTTGTCCGTGAGGCGCACGGGGAGCCGCATATTTTTGATATCACCCCTGATGAAGAAAGCGCCATACGTGATGTTTTGTTAAGAGCAGCGGGTTCGGATGCGGACCTGATCCTTATCAATGCCGGATCATCCGCCGGTTCCAGGGATTATACGGCCGGTATTCTCAAGGAAATAGGAGAAGTTCTTGTCCACGGTGTTGCCATGATGCCGGGAAAACCGACGATACTGGGCGTTGTCAATCAAAAACCGGTTATCGGGATTCCGGGTTATCCCGTTTCCGCAATCCTCGCTTTTGAACAATTTGCCGGACCTCTTCTTTTCAACCTGCAGGGTTTGAATTCCCCGGAAAAGCCATCTATTGCGGTGAAGGCATCCAGAACCATTCCTTCAAAATTGGGAACGGAAGAATTTGTCCGCGTGAACATCGGCAAAGTCGGAGATATTTGCATTGCAACGCCGCTTCCCAGATCGGCAGGTTCCATTACCACCCTTACCAGGGCGGAAGGCATTATCCGCGTCCCGCCTCTTGCGGAAGGTGTGAGCCAGGACGAAGAAATTAAAGCTGAACTTCTTATTGATGAAAAGGATTTGCTCAATACGGTCGTTGTTATCGGCAGCCATGACATTACGATAGATATCATCGCCGATGAAGTAAGGAATGCCACGGGAAAGAATATTCGTATTTCCTCGGGCAATGTCGGGAGTCTGGGCGGCCTGATCGCCGTTCGAAAAGGGATTTGTCATTTTGCCGGTTCTCATCTGCTGGACACCCAAACGGGCGAATATAATGTTTCCTATATCAAGCGATATCTGAAAGGCGTCAGGATAAGCCTTTTTCATCTTGTCCTCAGAGATCAGGGTTTGATTGTTCAAAAAAATAATCCTAAGGGCATCAGGGGAATCAAGGATCTGACGCGCGAAGATATTTCCTTCGTGAACAGACAGCCGGGTTCGGGCACCCGCATACTGCTTGACTACAACCTGGCCCTTTCCGGTATAAAACCGGAATCCATCAAAGGGTATGATCATGAAGAATTTACCCATATGTCCGTGGCCGTCGATGTGTTGAGCGGAGCCGCTGATTGCGGCATGGCCATTTATGCCGCCGCCAGAGCCCTTGATCTGGATTTTATCCCTCTGACCAGAGAACAATACGATCTTGTGATACCGACCGATTTTCTGCAAAATCCGAATATTCAGGCGGTGCTGGATACGATCCGTTCGCAGAGATTCCGCGACAGAGTCTCGGCGCTCGGCGGGTATGACCCGTCTAAAAGCGGGGAGTTGGCGCTGGAGATAAATCCCTGATACGGTAATTATCCGAAAGCTGTTTAAAAACCGGTCGAGCATTTGGATTGCTATTGTTAAGTTTAGTTCTTACTCGTCCTGATGGTTAAGGAGGTCGGCAATGCAATTATTGGATAATGTCGGGAATGTCAATAACGTCACGCTGGAGGCGATTAAAACATTATTGTCTTGTGTCACGCTTGGCTTCGGGTGGTTTGTCGGACAGCGAATTATCAACCACTGGGATGTGAAGAAAAAGCGCCAGGAACTTGATATTGAAACTGCGATGCAATTCCATAAACTTTATGGAGAATTTAAAGAGGTGTCAAGGCTCTGGAGGGTTTTCAGCTTTACTGGTCGGCGTGCCACTAAGCTTATCTTTCCGGGAACTACTACTCTAGATCTTCTTAAGCGCGCAGCTGCCGCCGAAGGCGGTGTAGAGGCCATAATCGTAAAGTTGGCAACAGAACGGATTCTGAACGAGGAGGATGTCAAGACTTTAGGCCTGTTTCGACAAGCCTATCAAAAACTTCGAGAGGCAATCCGCGACGGGGCCCCTCTCGAATGGACACACAACACGCCTGAATACACCCTTTACAATAACCTGGCCAGTAAGGCTGCATGTATCATTTCTTCAAATAAAACCAGGAAGCATCCAAAAACGGATGAAGCTCCAAAGATTCTAGAGAAAATCACAGCGTTCCAATCAAAGCAATGGCAAGAAGAACTGGAGTTAATACCACTAAAAGCAGAGGACGAGAAAAAGGATGTTGTGGAGAGGTTACCAGCCCAATACTTCCGAGCGGGCGTTGGTGCTGTCATTATAGATAGTAAGGGGGATGTTCTTGCTTTAGAACGCGCCAATATACC
The DNA here is from genome assembly GCA_039679325.1 of Smithella sp. Lineage (GTDB taxonomy): Bacteria > Desulfobacterota > Syntrophia > Syntrophales > Smithellaceae > MVRV01. The sequence continues at coordinate 2,944 of JBDKVD010000210.1, read as the reverse complement.
CGGCGCCTGGCAACTTCCACAAGGGGGGATCGAAATTGATGAAGAACCGATTCGAGCCGCGATCAGGGAAATTGCTGAGGAAACGGGAATCATAGAGTCTGACTTGGAGCTTTTGGATGTATACCCGGATTTGCTCGTCTATGAACTTCCTGCGAAAGAGCGGCGTGAAAAAACAGGCCGCGGGCAAGTTCAATACTGGTACCTCTTTAGATTCCATGGCAGTGATGACGCAATTGATGTGAGGAGCGGCAGCGAGTTCTGCGCCTGGAAGTGGATGTCGTTTCAGCGTTTACTACACATAGCCGTGGATTTTCGAAAGCCCGCGTATCAGAAATTAGCTGATCACTTTGCGCCATATATTCATGTAGACACATAGGCTATTTATTTGCTTTGTAACTGAAGGTGCCCCTAATAATAGATTTGGAAATTGTACTATTGCTTACAACAAAAGCCGCGATTGGGGAGTAAAGATGAAACTCCAACACCAACTTGCGGGCGTCCCGCTTTTTGAAGGGCTGCCTGCAGGGCAGTTGAAAGCTCTGTCCGGCATTTGCCGGTTGCGTGCATACCGGAAAGGGCAGTTGATCTTTGCCGAGGGAGATGAGGGCGTAGGGTTTTATATCGTGCAATCCGGTCGGGTCCGGATTTTCAAGCTTTCACCGGAAAGCGGCAAGGAGCAAATCATCCATTTTTTCGGGCCGGGGGATTCTTTCGGCGAGGTTGCCGTGTTTACCAATCAGGGGTTTCCGGCCTATGCCGAAGCTGAATTATCCAGTCAGCTTCTTTTCTTCCCCCGCGCGGAATTTGTCGCCCTGATCCGGGAAGACCCGTCTCTGGCCCTGAACATGTTGGCGCTGCTGTCTATGAGACTGCATAATTTTACCCGCCTTATCGAAGATCTCTCCCTGAAAGAGGTGCCGGCGCGTCTGGCCGCTCACCTGGTCTATCTGGGCGAATGGGATGATACCTCTGAGGAAATCCAGCTGGACACATCAAAAGCGCAACTTGCCGCCCTATTGGGAACAATTCCGGAAACCCTGTCCCGCATCATGACCAGGATGGTACGGCAGGGGCTTATTCAAATGGAGGGAAACCGCATCACAATCCTGGATCGCGTTGGTTTGCAGGAGACCGCCTCGGGAGAGCGGAAGCTCCTCTGAATTTATTTCTGATTCTTGACTTAAATCAAGGGCGTCATCTGGTGAAACCCTTATTGTCGATGATGTGAAATTATCAATAATACTTAAGGGAGGCTGCTATGTTTTGTTATCAGTGTGAACAGACGTTGAAGGGTGAGGGATGTGTGAAAGCGGGTGTGTGCGGCAAGCAACCTGATGTGGCGGCATTGCAGGATCTGCTGATATACGCGATCAGAGGGCTTGCGCAGGTAGCCGTTGAGGCGCGGAAGGCGGGAATTGTCGACGGCGAAGTCAATGTTTTTACCATCCGGGCACTGTTTGCCACCTTGACCAATGTCAACTTTGACCGGGAGCGTTTTATTGGACTGATTAATGAATGTGTCGAACAGCGGGAGAGGCTTAGAGGACAAATGACAGCCCGTGGCCTTGCGGTTCGTGATGTTTACGGTCCGGTCGGCTTCCGGCCGGAGGCAACTCCGGAAGGCCTTATTCATCAGGGAGAGGCCGTCGGCCTGCATATTCACCCCGATCTCGATCCGGATATTCTTTCTCTGCAACAGATCGTAACTTTCGGCATAAAAGGCATTGCCGCCTATGCCGATCACGCCCGGATTCTCGGCCGGGAGGACGATGCCGTCTACGCTTTCTGTCAGGAGGGATTAGCGGCCACGTTGCGCAAAGACATCGATCTGAATGGCTGGGTGGAGCTGGTCTTGAAATGCGGGGAAGTGAATCTTCGGGTTATGGAACTGCTGGATGCGGCGCATACCGGACGATACGGGCATCCTGTTCCCACCCGCGTGCCGCTGGGAGCGAAGCAGGGTAAGGCGATACTGGTTTCCGGCCATGACCTGCATGACCTCGAAAGCATTCTCAAGCAAACCGCCGGAAAAGGCATCCTGGTCTACACCCATGGCGAAATGCTGCCGGCGCATGGTTATCCGGAGTTGAAAAAATACCCGCATTTCTACGGTCATTACGGAACGGCCTGGCAGAACCAGCTCAAGGAATTTGCGGCCTTTCCCGGCGCCATACTAATGACGACAAACTGCATCCAGAGGCCCCAGGAATCATATAAGGGCAATATCTTTACGACCGGGATGGTGGGCTGGCCCGGTGTGAAGCACATATCCGATGGTGACTTCAGCCCGGTCATTGAAAAGGCCCTCGAGCTTCCGGGATTCCCAAACGACATGGAGGGTAAGACGGTTATGGTCGGTTTCGCCAGAAATGCGGTTCTGGGCGTTGCCGATGCGGTGATCAAGGCGGTTCAGAACAAGCAGATCCGCCGCTTCTTCCTCGTTGCCGGCTGCGACGGCGCCAAGCCGGGTCGCAACTATTACACGGAATTTGTGGAAAAAGCCCCGCAGGATACAGTGATCCTGACCCTGGCCTGCGGCAAGTTTCGCTTCTTCGATAAGGATCTGGGTGACATCGGCGGGATTCCCAGGCTGCTTGACATAGGCCAGTGCAACGACGCGTATTCAGCCATCCAGATTGCCGTTGCCCTGGCGAAGGCATTTAATGTCGGCGTCAATGATCTGCCGCTGTCGATGATCCTCTCCTGGTATGAGCAGAAGGCTGTGGCGATTCTGTTGACGCTGTTTTACCTGGGCATCCGGGATATCCGTCTGGGGCCGTCGCTGCCGGCATTCATCTCGCCCAACGTGCTGGATGTGCTGGTCAGGAATTTCAACATCAAACCGATTACCACACCCGAAGAAGACCTGAAGGCTATCCTGGGTTGAAAGGAGAAATGGTCATGTTCATGGCGATGGTTGAGTTTCCGGCGATCAAGGAGGGGA
>JBDKVD010000209.1:0-6965 GCA_039679325.1 Smithella sp. | reverse complement strand
AGGTATCAGGCTTCCCCCAAAGGATGACTTATGAAAACAAATGAATTTATTTCTTGACAATGTTTTAAAGCTTGTCTATAAGCTGATCTAATTACAGGTAAAGGTTTTCATCATGGACAGAAAATTAAATGCAAACAACAATTTTTATGGCTTTTGGTTTTATACCTATTTTTGCATCGGTCTGCCCGTTGATGAGGAGGACTTGTTGAGGTAAATTAAACACCAAAACAGCCATGGGCAGATCGGAAACGAGCTACCATGGCTTTTTTATTTTTAAGGCCATGGCGGCAAAAGCCATGGCCTTTTTTAGTTTTCAGGGGGGAAAACATGATAATTGTTATGAAAGATCAAGCAACGGAAAAACAAATTGATAATGTAATTAATTGGATCGAATCAGTCGGTTATAAAGCACATCCGTCAAGAGGAGTGGAAAGAACCATAATCGGCGCGGTGGGCGACAACCGCGATAAATCTATACTTAAATATGCAGAATCTCTGCCGGGGGTGGAAAAAACAATGCCTATTTTAAAACCTTACAAGTTGGCAAGCCGGGAAACACACGAGGGCAATAGTATTGTTACTGTGGGCCGGATTCCCATCGGAGGGCCTGATTTCGTAGTGATGGCCGGACCCTGTTCCATTGAAAGTGAGGAGCAGTTATTGGAAAGCGCCTATATCGTGAAAAAGGGTGGCGCCCAGATTTTAAGAGGAGGTGCATACAAACCGCGGACTTCGCCTTACAGTTTCCAGGGGATGGAAGAAGAAGGTTTAAAACTGCTGGAAAAGGTTCGCCTCTCCACAAGCATGCCTGTGGTTACGGAAGTAGTGAACCCTGTCGATGTTGATCTGGTTGAATCATATGCCGATATGCTGCAGATAGGCGCACGCAACGTGCAAAATTTTGCGCTGCTTAAGAAGGTCGGCCATTCGAGAAAACCGGTGCTTTTAAAAAGAGGAATGATGACGACAATAGAAGAATTGTTGATGTCGGCGGAATACATTCTCTCGTCGGGCAATCCCAATGTGATTCTCTGTGAACGCGGTATCCGGACATTCGAAACGGCGACCAGGAATACTCTGGACTTAAGTGCCGTTCCCGTATTGAAGGGTTTGACCCATTTGCCGGTTATTGTTGATCCCAGCCATGCCGCCGGTCACTGGAGACTGGTTATTCCTTTAAGCCGTGCCGCTGTTGCCGTGGGTGCTGACGGTCTTATTGTAGAAGTACATCCGCGGCCGGAAGAGGCGGTCTCCGATGGAATGCAGTCTTTAAAACCGGAAAGGTTCTATCAACTAATGGATGAATTAAGAGCTGTTGCTTCGGCAATCAGACATTAATTATTAATGGGGTGAATATATGCGCTCAATAAAAGTCAATCTCGATAAAAAGTTGTTGTCATCTTACGAAATCTGTATCGGTAATTCCATTGGCGACCGCATGGCGCTGCTCATCTCCAAAAACCATAAAGCGAGCCGGCATATTGTTGTTACCGACAGCAATGTCGGCACTCTGCATGGTCACAAGCTCCTTGCCGGTTTGAAAGATGTCGGTCTGAATGTTGATTTGATCGAGTTTCCTGCCGGTGAGGCTTCGAAAAATATCAACACCGCTCTGGATATTGTGGCAAAACTGCTTGAGTTGGGTGCCGACAGGAATTCAATGCTGATTGCCTTTGGCGGCGGTGTGGTCGGTGATATGGTGGGCTTCATCGCTTCCGTGTTTATGCGCTCCGTTCCTTATATTCAAGTCCCCACTACCCTGCTGGCTCAGGTGGACAGCAGTATCGGCGGGAAAACGGCGATAGATCTTCCCTGCGGAAAAAATCTGCTGGGAACTTTTTATCAGCCGCGGGCTGTATTTGCCGATTTGAGTTATCTTGACACGCTGCCGGAAAAAGAATTTAACAACGGGATGGCGGAAGTGATCAAATACGGCATTATCGACGATGAAAAAATGTTTTCCCTGCTGGAAGAGAATATGGCACCGGTAAAAAGAAAAGATTCTGCATTATTATTAAAGATTGTAGAAAACTGTTGCCGCATCAAAAAATCAATTGTTGAAATTGACGAAAAAGAACAGGGGTTGAGGCGCATCCTCAATTACGGCCACACGCTGGGACACGCTCTGGAAGCGCAATCCAAATTTACCATTTCGCATGGTGAAGCCGTTGCTTTGGGGATGATTGCCGCCGCACGAATTTCGGAAAACTTAGGCTATCTTGGTCCGGCCTCGCGGGAGCGCATTGAAAGAATTATCAGGGAAGCAGGATTACCTTGTCGGATACCGCCGGATATGGCGACGGAAGGAATTGTTTCCCGTTTAAAAATGGATAAGAAAAAAGAAGGCGACGTAATCCACTTTGTTTTGTTAAAGAAAATAGGCATGCCGTTTGTCAACGGTGGTATCGATGACAAAATTATTATCCCTATAATTGAAGGAATGAAATTATGAAATCCCGCCTGGAACAATTACGCAAAAGTATGAAAGAAAAAGACCGGGAAATTATCCGTCTTTTAAATGAACGCTCTGAGATATCCGTTAATATCGGTAAGGTAAAAGGTCGGGAAGGAATAGATGTGTATGATCCTTCTCAGGAAGCAAGAGTTTATAACTACTTGCATGAACTCAATAGCGGGCCGCTGCCGCAGCCTGCGATCCGGTCAATATTCCGGGAAATAATCTCGGCTTCCCGCGATCTGCAGAAGCAAACAACTGTTGCTTTTCTGGGACCGGAAACCTCGTTTTCTCATCTGGCGGCGAGATTGCATTTTGGGAATTCCAGCCGTTTTTTCCCGCAGCCGGGGATTGCCCGTGTTTTTGATGAAGTGGAAAGAGGCACAGTTGACTGGGGCGTAGTACCTGTGGAAAATTCTCTGGAAGGTTCGGTCAACATCACACTGGACAGGCTTATTTTGACTTGTTTGAAAATCAGGGCGGAAATATATCTCAGGATCAACCAATGCCTGATTTCTTCGGCAAATGATATAAAAAGCATAAAAAAAATATATTCACATCCCCAGGCCCTGGCTCAGTGCCGGTTCTGGATCAAAGCCAACCTGCCCAACTGTGCGCTTCACGAGACGGAAAGCACGGCGGCTGCCGCTCAGATGGTCAAAGGGAAAAAATCTCAGGCGGCGATCGGCAGTACTCTGGCCGCGACGGCAAACGGGCTCAATATACTGGCGGAGGGTATTGAAGACAATACTTCCAACACAACACGTTTCCTTGTTCTGGGCAATGGAGAAAGCGATGCGACCGGCAAGGACAAGACTTCCCTGATCTTTGCCACTCCGGATTTGCCCGGTGCGCTGCATCGTGCGCTCGAATCATTTGCCGAACGCAAAATTAATCTGGCTAAAATAGAATCCCATCCTGTAAAAGAAAGATTGTGGGAATATCTTTTTTTTGTAGATTTGATCGGCCATGTAAATGATAAAGATATTAAAAGCTGTCTTACAGAACTGAAAGAAAAAACAACTTTTTTGAAAATTCTTGGTTCCTATCCGGGAGCGGAAGGGGGATTATGATCTGTATACCCATTACGGCAAGGTCCAATAAAGAAGCATTGCACGATATTGAACACAGTTGCCTGATTGCCGAAGCGATTGAAATAAGAATGGATCTGATTGCTGATGGATCACTTCCCGCATTGATTGCCGCTGCACGCCGCAGTTCCAGAAAAGTCGAGATTATCGTTACCTGCAGAAAAAAAGAGGAAGCGGCTCAGGTACTCGAAGCAGGCGGCAGCGACGATGAAACCGAAGATCAAAAAAATAAAAAAATGGCAACACTTAAACAAGCCGTTGACCTGGGCGCAGACTTCATTGATATAGAACTATCTGAAGGAATTGATGCAATTGAGGAGCTAAAATCATATTGTGAAAAAGGGGACGGATCTACAAAATTAATAATTTCCTGTCATGACTTTAAAAGGACTCCTTCGCTGGCCGGATTAAAAGAAATATTTCATCAATGCCGTGAGTTCAAGCCTGGCATTGTGAAAATAGTGACTATCGCCAAAAAGCCGGAAGACAATCTGCGGATGTTGAGCCTGATACCTTATGCCCGAAAACATAAACAGGAGATTATTGCCCTCTGTATGGGAGAGGCAGGAAGGATCAGCCGGGTTATGGCCCCGTATTTAGGCAATTATCTGACTTTCGCCGCCCTGGGGAGAGATGCCCAGTCGGCGCCGGGCCAACTTACCGCATCTGAAATGAAACAAATTAATAAAGTGTTAAGGGACGATGAGCGGCAGCAAAAATCGCCGTTATCTTCCGGACAGGGCAGGCAGCTGAAAAACTATATTTTGTTGGGTAATCCGGTAGGACACAGCCTTTCCCCGCTGATGCATAATGCGGCCCTTCATGCCCTCGGTCAGGAAGGGCGCTATGATGCCTTTTGTGTCTATGATTTGGCCGCGGCGGTGCAGGGAATAAGGGGAATGGACATCCGCGGGGCAAGTGTGACCATACCATTTAAATCCGCGGTTATGGAATATCTTGATTTTATTTCCGAAGATGCACTGCAGGTCGGGGCTGTAAATACGATCATCAACAACAATGGACGCCTTACTGGCGCTAATACGGACTGGCTGGGGTTAATTGTCACACTCAGGGAAGCTATGACGGTTAAGGGGAAAAAAATTGCGATTATCGGCGCCGGCGGCACGGCCCGAGCCGCAGCTTACGGAATAATTAAGGAAGGCGGATTCCCCCTTATCGTTAACCGCACAGAGGAAAATGGCAGACGCCTCGCTCTCGAGTTCAACTGCCCGTTTTATTCATTGGGCGAAATAGAAAAAATAGAGGCTGATTGTCTGATTAATACGACACCTGTTGGTATGTATCCTCACATTGATCAATCGCCGGTCGATTCCATCTTGCCTGCCGGATGCAAATACGTTATGGACGTTATTTATAATCCCCTGAAAACAAAGCTGCTGAAAGACGCATGTCTTCGGGGATGCCGTGTTTTGACCGGACTGGATATGTTCGTGCATCAGGGCGCCGAACAAATTAAACTATGGACAGGAAAAGAGCCCGATCGGGCATTAATGAAAAAAGTAGTAAAGGAGAGATTGACGCAAGGTGAATAGAGAATTAAATTTAAAATCAGACTCCGGAATCATCAATATCCCCGGTTCCAAAAGCCTCACCCAGCGAGCGCTTGTGGCGGCTGCGCTGGCCCGTGACAACTCTTTTATCGATAATGCCCTTATTTCGGAAGATACGCTCCATCTTATGGATGGATTGCGGACATTGGGTGCGCAGATAGTTTCCGCCGATGGCGGTTTTTTTGTTTCCGGGACTGCAGGAAAACTTCTCAACAGCGGGAAAGAAATATTTCTGGGGAATAACGGAACGGCATTGCGCATTCTGGTTGCGCTGGTGACGCTGGGCAGCGGCAAATATATTTTAACCGGGGAGAAAAGGCTTTGTGAACGTCCGGTCGGTGCACTGGTTGATGCGTTGCAGAGTATGAATGTGGATATCTCCTGCCGGAATAATTGTCCGCCTGTAACCGTAAATGCAGCCGGGCTCACAGGTGGTAAAATCATCCTGAAAGACATAGAGAGTTCGCAATACGTTTCCGCGCTGCTTCTTTGTGCTCCTTATACCAAAAAAGGTATCGATCTTTCTTTGGAGGGGGAAATTGTTTCCGCGCCTTACATCGATTTGACCATCTCCGTTATGCGTGATTTCGGCGCAAAAGTGAACGAAACAGGTCCGCACCAGTATTCCGTTGAAGCGGGCAAAATCTACAAGGGCCGCGACTATTTTGTTGAAGGCGACGCCTCCAGCGCTTCCTATTTTTTTGAAGCTGCCGCTATTTTAAAAAAACCGGTCAGAGTTCATGGCATTGGAAGCGGGAGCCGACAGGGCGATATGCGGTTGTTGAAAGTCCTGGAAAAACTGGGCTGCAGGGTTAATTCCGAAGACAACTGGATAGAAGTGGCCTGCGATGGTTTGCAGGAGGGTGACTTTACCTTCGATTTGAATGATATGCCGGACATGGTGCCGACGCTGGCGACGCTGGCGGCTTTCCGCAGGGGGCAAACGGTTATTACCAATGTCGCTCACCTGCGTTTGAAGGAAAGCAATCGTTTGGGCGCATTGGCTGCCGAATTGAGCCGCATTGGCATTGTCGTTTCTGAAACCGCGGATGGTCTTATCATCCAGGGAGGCAATCCCCGGCCGGCGCAAATCGAGACTTACAACGACCATCGCATTGCCATGAGTTTTGCTGTGGCAGGACTTGCCGCCCCCGGCATTGAAATTATGGACAAGAAGTGTGTGGATAAATCTTTCCCGACGTTTTGGGAGGAATTAAAGAAGGTATGAATGTCGTCCTGATCGGTTACCGGGCATGCGGAAAATCGACGGTGGGAAAACTGCTGGCCGAGAAATTGAAAATTGCTTTTCTGGACACTGATTTGCTGATAGAAGAGAACCTGGGCATACCCATCAAAGAAATTGTGGCCGGTCATGGTTGGGACTATTTTCGCGCCAGAGAAAAAGAGGCTGTTCAAGAGCTGGCACAAAAAAGTAAGTGTGTGATCGCCACCGGCGGCGGTGTTGTTCTGGATGAAGAAAATGTTGATTTACTCAAAAAGATTGGTGTTGTCGTATGGTTAAATGCACCGATTGACGATATTATTGAGCGATTGAAGGAAGATGCAAAAAGTGATGACTTGCGCCCGCAATTTACGGGTGGTGATCTGGCCGAAGAAACAACCACTGTGTTAAAAAAGCGGGTTTCCCTGTATCAAAAGGCGGCCGATTATATTCTGGATACGGCGGGTAAAAGCGCTGAACAGGTAGTGGAAGAGATTTATGCATATCTGCCGGAATCAGGTGGTGTTCCGGCAACAGGAGAGTAATAAATATGGCCGGCAATACAACAGGCAGTATATTTCGAGTGACAACCTGGGGAGAGTCGCACGGGTTGGCTTTGGGTGCGA
>JBDKVD010000208.1:0-6535 GCA_039679325.1 Smithella sp. | reverse complement strand
TTAATTTCCATGATGTAAAAGGACAAATCGCCGTCGAAAACGAACATCTTCACATAGACAGGCTTTCTCTGCGGCTGAGGAAATCCGTCTTTAATTTGTCGGGCGATATCAGAAATTTTACCGCTCCGAAAATTGCGGTATCTTTAAAATCGCCGTATATGAGCTTCGATGATGTTGCCCTCCTGACAACACTGAAACCATCCGGGCAAAAAGTTGGTTCTTTATTCCCCGTGGAGCTTGCCTCAAATGTACAGATCGAAGCCGGTGCATTTCAAGACATTAATTTCAAAAAACTCAAGGCTGACTTAAAATTTGTCGGGGAAACACTGGATGTCAAAGCATTGGAAGCTGGTATCTTTGAAGGCAAACTTACAGGAAGAGGAAAGGCGGATATTCGTCCCGATGGTAGGAACCGCTATGCGGCGAGATTCTCTCTCGACAAGGTATCGCTGGATAAAATCCAGAAGTATTTGAAAATGGGGGAACGCGAGGTTACCGGCAACTTATCTCTTACAGGAGACTTGACCGCTTCGGGCCGTAATACCGATGATTTAATGAAGACGGCGGCAGGTACATTTCAGGTTCGGGCTGACAAGGGAGTCCTGAAAAGGTTTTCCGCACTTTCCAAAATATTTTCTCTGCTTAATGTTTTTCAACTGGCTAAGTTTCAGCTTCCGGATATGGCAACAGGCGGGATGCCCTACAATGGGATCACGGGTGATTTTGTTCTCCAAGAAGGTGTTTTGTCTTCGGAAAATTTATTCATTGAAAGCGATGCCATGCAGATTTCAGCCGCAGGCAAAGTTAATTTGCTCAAGAAAGAGTTGGATAATATCGTCGGCGTTCATCCATTGGGTACCTTGGACAAAATCGTGGCGAAAATCCCTGTGGCGGGCTGGCTTCTGACCGACGAGAAAGGTAATTTGGTTACAGTCCATTTCAGGGTTGAGGGAAAATGGGACGATCCCAATGTCACTCCCATACCGGTGCAGTCGGTGGGGCAGGGAGTCCTGGATATCTTCCTGCGTCTCTTTCAACTGCCGGTAAAACTCGTCACCGATACCGGGGAGGTCATTCTGGGACATTAGCAGGCCCGGGACTTCAATGTTCCTGAAAGGTCTTCCGTCGGTTGAACACCCTTCTTTGTCTGCGCCGTCTGTTTATTTTTTTCCTGTATTCGCTGAGATATTCCCTGGAAGCAAGATACTTGTCGGCAAAAGAAACAATGAACGATTCTTTGTATTTGGGTGGAACAAGCGTCAGCGGCCACATATGTTTTTGAATAATATCCGCTTCAATTTCATTGATGGAAAAATGTTTTCGGGCGTTGTTCAGGGCAATAGTCGGGTGCGCGATCCCGTGGTATTTATGACGGGCAAGATCAGGCGCGTCATGATTGCGCCAGTCATACAGAAAAAAATCATGAAGAAGCGCACCCCGTACGGCGGAATAGTGATCCAGTTTCAAGAACCTGCATATCCGGTAAGTTAAATATGCCACGTCGTGGACATGGGTGTAAATCGATGAATTATGATGATAGAATTCCTTAAGCTTAAGAAATTCTTCGTGTTCTTCTATTTCCTGGATTATATTGTAGTATTCAGGTTCAAAAGACTTTTTCCCCTGCATTTCCATAATAATTTTGTCCTGAATCGGCTTGATCAATGCAACTATTTTATTCTTTATGCTATTATGTATATTATTGTCAATATACTTGTTTAAAGCCGGAAAGGCGTTGCAGAGCCGTTGAAACGAGTCTAATATCTTTTCGATTTCCATATTGCTAAGATTCAGATATTCGACATAGAGGTAAGCAGTTTTCCTGCGGAAAGCGGAAAGCGATACCACGGAGAAGGTATAATCAACGACAAAATACAGCAGAAATAACACGGCCGTTGTTTTGATATACACATCATCCAGTAATTTTACCTTATCCAGTGTTGCCGGGTGGATAAATGTAACGAAGATCATGGCGAATACGGTCCAGATTAGAGAAAAATGAAGACATATCCGCCCGTGCAGATTCAGTTTGTTCTCCGAATAATCCCAAAGCTTCAGTTTAAATATCTTTTCTGCAAAAAAACCGACCAGATATTCCAGGACGGTGAGGACAACGCCTAAAATGATAAAGCGGATGATAAGATGCCAACCGGAAAAAAAATATTCCAGAATGACTGCAGCGGCGGCGCCAAAACCATAAATGGGAATAATCGGCCCGAATAAAAAACCGGCATTGACAAAACGCCGCTGTGTAACGGAACGATAGATAACCTCGACTACCCAGCCCAAAAAAGAATAGAAGGCAAAAAGGACTACATAGTAAAATATGCTTATACTACTATCCAAGATAATGTGTTCCCTTTAGCTCGCAGCAGCATTTTCGGTTGCAATCCGATGCAGTCTGTCGGCGGATCAGTTACTGCTGTTTTCGCCATCTTCCAGTGCCAGTTTCAGAACATCCATCATATCATTGACAAAATAGAATTTGATGGCCTGTTGAATATTAGCCGGAACATCTTCCATGTCTTTGCGGTTCCATTCAGGCAGAATGATGGTTTTAATACCGGCGCGGTAAGCCGCCAGCACTTTTTCCTTAATTCCACCGATAGGCAAAACTGCTCCGCGCAGGGTAATTTCGCCGGTCATTGCCAAATCTTTTTTAACTTTACGACCGGTCAAAAGCGACGTCAAAGCAGTCAGCATGGTGACGCCGGCGGAAGGACCGTCCTTGGGAATTGCGCCGGCCGGTACATGTATATGGATATCCGTGTTTTTATAGAAATCCTCGGCAATACCCAGGGCAGCGGCATTGCTGCGAATGAAACTCAAAGCCGCACTGGCTGATTCTTTCATTACATCGCCCAGTTGTCCGGTAAGGGTCAAACCCTTGTCTCCTTTCATGGCTGTTGCTTCGATGAACAGCATATCGCCGCCTGCCGGCGTCCAGGCCAGTCCTATGGCTACACCGGGCTTTGCAATGCGCGAATCAATATCCGTCATTATGCGGACGGGGCCCAGATATTTGTGGATGTCCTTAACTGTTACAGTTTTGGCTTTTGCTTTGCCTTCGGCAATCATGGACGCCACTGCGCGGCAGATATTGGCGATTTCGCGTTCCAGATTACGCACACCGGCTTCACGGGTGTAACCGGAAATTATACTTACGAGCGCCTGAGACGTAATTTTTAACTGCTCGGCATTTAAACCGTTTTCGGATAATTGCCGGGGAATCAGGTAACGCTCGGCAATTTTCGTTTTTTCCTCCTGCGTATAGCCAGGAAGTTCGATTACTTCCAAACGGTCGAGCAGCGCCGGCGGTATCGTATCCAGAATGTTGGCCGTCGTGATAAACATGACATGGGAAAGATCGAACTGCACATCCAGATAGTGGTCGGTAAAGGTATTGTTCTGCTGCGGGTCCAATACTTCCAAAAGCGCCGAGGACGGATCGCCGTGATAATCGCTGACGATTTTATCTATCTCGTCGAGCATGAAAACAGGATTGTTCGATTCCGCCCGCCGCAGGCTTTGAATGATACGTCCGGGCAAGGCGCCGATATAAGTACGGCGATGTCCACGAATTTCCGCTTCATCGCGTACGCCTCCCAGGGAAATGCGGGAAAATTTACGCTCGAGCGCCCGGGCAATAGATTGTCCCAGCGAAGTCTTGCCTGTTCCCGGAGGGCCCACAAAGCACAGTATCGGCCCTTTGGAATCCGGTTTCAATTTGCGCACGGCCAGGTATTCGATAATGCGTTTCTTCGGTTTGGCAAGACCATAGTGATCCTGGTCCAGAATCTTTCTGGCTTTTGTAATATCAAGGTTGTCGACGGTTCCCTGATTCCAGGGCAGTGCGGTAATCCAATCCAGATATGTGGAAGCAACCGTGTATTCCGCAGACGACGGATGCATGCGGCCCAAGCGTTCCAACTCGCGCTGGGCTTCTTTTTCCGCCTCCGGCGGGAGATTTTTCTCTGCAATTTTCTTGCGGTATTCCTCCACTTCCAAAGTGGTCTGGTCGGTTTCCCCCAACTCCTGCTGGATCGCCTTCAGTTGCTGCCTCAAATAAAAATCACGCTGGCTCTTGTCAAGATCACTCTTCACTTTAGACTGGATTTTATTGCCCAACTCAAGAACTTCCATTTGATGATTAACGATGCGCGTTACTTCCTTCAGGCGTTCATTGGTGTCGGTTATCTCCAATATTATTTGTTTTTCTTCAATGGGCGCATTGATAATGGAAGTGATTATATCCGCCAGGATACCGGCTTCCGTTATCGATTTTGCCATTGGGCCGAATTCCGGCGGTAAAAATGGCGAAAGCTTCAGAATGCGGTCAAAGAGAACAAGCAAATTAGCCATAAGCGCTTCTGTTTCGATATTTTTTTCTTCCGTATCTTTCAGCACTTTAATTCGTGCCTGCTGATATGGCTTGCCGGGAATCAGTTCCACAATCTGATAGCGGCTTATTCCCTGCAGCATCATCTGCGTCTTGTTCTCGGAAACTTTGGCCATTTTGACAATTGTCGCGGAAGTTCCTACGGTGTATAAGTCTTCCAGCTTGTATTCGTAGTCAAAGGAAGCAGGTTCTTGTTTAGCCATAATCAAGCCTATTATCCGGTCTTTAATCATAGCGTCATCAACCAACTGGATGGACCTGGTACCCGTTACTTCCAGTGGAAGCATCATTTTAGGAAATAACAAAACATTATACAGAGGAAGAATCGGTATCACTTCCGGTACGATGATTGTTTTGGTGTCTTCAACAATGTTTTTTTCAGTCATGAAATCCTCCGGTATCTTTGTTGAAAGAAAATTGAATATGGTAGTTATTCGCTGGTTGTAATGCGAATGCGATGCGCCTTATGATCCGGCTGTTTGTTAATCCTGATTGTGAGGATTCCATCGGCATAAGAAGCAATGGCCGATTCGGCATCCACCGCTGCCGGTAACATAATATTTCGGATAAAATAGCCGTGGGGAATTTCTGCCAGACAATAGCGTGCATTTTTAACAGTGGAAATGGCTTTGCGCACCCCGCCGATTTTAATTTTTTTCCGGGTTAACTCAATTTTAAGTTCTTCTTTGTTTATTCCCGCAAGATCAGCCAGGATAATGATTTCATCCGGCGATTCATAAACATCAATGTGCGGCGCCCAGTTGAATTCGTGCTGCCGGAATACCGGGTTGACCAGATTAAAGACTTCAGCTACTGCTTTTTGAAATTCCTCCTCAAAATCATTGTTAAAATTGATTTTAATGATGTTCATTTTTTTTCACCTATTGATTATTGATGTTGGTAAAAATGTTTACGGCTACGTAACGAAATATATGTTTCATTGCCAATTTGTAAAGGTCTGCTGACCTATATTAATATTTTTTTGAAGGAAGTGATATAAAAAAAATCAATTATTCTAAAAGAAATAGCTGGTCAAAGTTGATCTTTTTTGCTATGGAAGCTCCGAATTTGTAAAAAGAAGTGTTTTGGCCATCCCAAATTAAAATTGGTTCTGTTTCACACCGAGATTAATCACGAAAACCAGCACAGAAATGAAGATACAAGAATCGAGACCTATGAAAAAGGAACATTTACGGAATATTGCCATTATTTCCCATGTTGATCATGGGAAGACCACCCTGCTTAACGCCATGTTGAAACAAACCGGTGTTTTTCGCACTCATCAGGCGGTCGAAGATCGCGTTATGGATTCTCTTGATCTGGAAAAAGAACGAGGCATTACCATTACCGCCAAAAATACGGCGGTGGAATATAACGGTATAAAAATAAATATTGTCGACACGCCGGGACACGCTGATTTCGGCGGCGAGGTGGAACGCAGTCTCAACATGGTTGACGGCGCCATTTTGCTGGTTGATTCCAGCGAAGGACCTTTACCTCAGACGCGTTTCGTATTGAAGAAAGCACTGGCAAAAAAGCTGCCTATAATTCTGGTAATTAATAAAATTGACCGTCAGGATGCCCGCATTGAAGAAGTTATTAACGATTCTTACGATCTCTTTATTGATTTAGGAGCTGATGAGCAGCAGATTGAATTCCCGGTGCTGTATACAAATGCCAAAATCGGTGTCTGCCATAAGAAACCGGGAGATGAAAGTACCAACCTGAATGAGCTGTTTGATACCATAATTGAAAGAATACCTCCTCCCGAGGCCGACGATGACGCCAATCCACAGTTTCTGGTAACTAATCTGGACTACGATCCGTATGTCGGGCAAATTGCCGTCGGCCGCATCCAGCAGGGCAGGCTGGAAATGAACGTCGCCTACAGCCATTGCACTGAAGATAAGATCATTCCGAATGTAAAATTTTCGGCGCTTTATACTTTCCAGGGGCTTATCAAGAAACCTGTGATAATTACTGAAGCCGGTGATATTATTGCTTTTTCAGGAGTGACGAATGTCACCATCGGCGATACGATCTCTTCTTTAATTGATCCGCAGCCTCTGCCCCGCCTGCTGGTGGACGAACCGACCGTATCGATGATGTTCTATGTCAACGACGGGCCGTTTGCCG